>JAOZNY010000025.1:0-1532 GCA_029933565.1 Bacteroidales bacterium | reverse complement strand
TGGTTACGAAGACTTTGCAAAAAAGGTAAAACCTGGTGACATTGTTGTAACTGGTAAAAACTTTGGTGCTGGAAGTTCTCGTCAGCAAGCCGTTGATGGATTTAAAACTTTAGGTGTACAAGCAATCATTGCTGAGAGTTTTGGAGCAATTTACGAGAGAAATGCAATTAATGCTGCATTTCCGATTCTAACTTACCAATCCATGAAGGATATTAATCTGGAAAATGGAGACACAATTAAAGTTAATTTTGAAACTGGAGAAGTGAAGAATCTCACTAAAGATAAAGCATCAACTATTGCTCCATTTTCAGAAGTACAGTTAGAGATTTATAATAATGATGGATTGTTTTAGACCCCTCTGCCTTCGGCATCTCCCCTCATGGGGAGAAAAATCAATTTTGTCATTTCGACCGATTGAAACGTAGTTCTATGGAGTTTCAAGAGTGGAGAAATCTCCTAGACAAGAACTAATTGCTAAGGAGATTCCTCCGTGCGTAACCTCCGTTGCACTACGGTTACTTAGTCGAAATGACAAACTAGAAACCTATTGGATTCTTCTTTTTTTGAAAATTTATAAAATGCAAATAAATAATAAAATAGTCTGGATTACAGGAGCCTCAAGTGGAATTGGGGAAGCACTTTGTTATGAACTGGTAAAGTATGACTGCAAACTAATTATTTCTTCAAGACGTACTAACGAACTTGAGAGAGTTAAAGAACAATGCAATACAGCATCTTCCAACGTAAAAATACTGCCTCTGGATTTAGCGAATCTCCCCCATCCTGAGCAAATTGCAAATAAGGCTATCAATGCATTTGGAAAAGTGGACATTCTAATTAACAGTGGTGGTATTACGCAGCGATCCATGCTTAAAGATACAAGTCTGGAAGTTGACCGGAAAATAATGGACATAGACTATTTTGGAACCATTGCCCTTGCAAAAGCAATCCTACCCCACATGCTAAAAAACAAAAGTGGACATATTTCTGCTATTAGCAGCATTGTTGGCAGGTTTGGCTTTCCAATGCGTTCTGCTTATTCAGCAGCGAAACATGCACTACATGGTTTTTTCGAATCGGCTCAGGCTGAAATGAAAAATACTGGAGTCAACTTCCTGATTGTGGTACCCGGTCGGGTGAAAACAAATGTCTCTGTAAATGCCATTACAGGAACGGGTGAAACCTACGGCAAAATGGATGAGGGTCAGGAAGATGGCATTACTGCCGAAGAGTGTGCCAAGAAAATTGTCAAGGCCATTTCGAAAAACAAAAAAGAAGTGAACATTGGTAGTACAGACATCTTGCTGGTTTATATTCATCGCTATGCACCCTGGCTTTACCGAATTATTGCCTCACGAATTAGTGCTACTTAATTGGTTATTGGTCATTAGTTATTGATTATTGGTTATACTTTGGTTTCCTCTTTTCCACAAAAGCATTAAGTCCCTCTATTCCATCACGATGGGAAACACAGGCCACCAGACCCTCATGTTCTTTTTCCATTTGGGTTTCAATACTGCTTTCAAACGATG
>JAOZNY010000182.1 GCA_029933565.1 Bacteroidales bacterium | reverse complement strand
ATTATACTAAGGAGTAAGGTAAGGGAAACTTTCTTCATCATAAATTTGTTTTTGCTAAATTATACAAATATGCTCAACTCATATTTGTTGATTTTTTTGGATAAATATTTTCTCAATTCGTTCTTTGATTTAATAAAATCGTATTATATTTACACGAAATTATAAGTATCTATCGTTTGTTTAACTAATACTTGTGAGGATGTTGATAAATTGCACAGAGAGTCCATATCAGGAATGGACAAAAGAAATGGTAAGCAAAGTGGAAAGTGAATATGGTTTAATTGTAAATCATACTCTTCCAAAGGTAAATGAAAACATGACTGATGAAGACATAGATTTCATGGCCACAGAAAACATTGAAAATATTGTTACTCTTATTGATGAGAAATCAGATAAGATTAAACCTGATGCTGTTTTTTTATTGGATTATTTACCAATGCATAAACGTGTAAAGGAATATTTACTGAACTATGAAATAGAGAGTATAGATTTTGAGGACTTTAAAGACAAGCAAGGAGGGGCTTAGCCTTCTTTTTGCTTTAAATAGTAATTCAATAGACTACTGAATGGAAATAACATTCTATTTATTTTAATCCGATTGTAGGCCATTTTTTTAGCACCAAATCCTTTGTAAAAACGAGCAAGATTTTTATCATTTGAACCTTCAAAATCAAGTGTTGTTTGGCTTGACGAATGTTCTTTGATTACAGAGTCAATTAAAAAACTCATCGCTCCGTTTTGTTTTGCTGTCTGGTTCGAGCCAGAGAATAAGAAAATCAATCGTTTGTTGAAACGGGTAAAAAATGCTGCAGCACAAAGTTGATTGTTTTCGGTGTAAACACCATACACAACTCCCATTCCCTTGTGAATTGCCATATACATTAAGCGCTCCAAAGTTTTGTAGTTAACATCCGTCCATTTTGCAACATCTTTCCCTTTGTTATTATTAAAAAGATTGATTATTTCATTAGGCTTTACGCTTTTTATTATACTTAGTTTGTGTTTGCCTGCTTTTTTTAGGTTTCGTATATTATTGGACGAATAGTTTGCTCTAATTTTTGAGTATTCCTCAATTAGGTCAAGCATGTAGTTTTCGTTCTCTTTGCTGAATGTATTAGTTGTAAGTTTATTATAGGAGTTTAAATTAGTGTCGATATATTTTATTTTTTGAGGTATTGCTTCAATAAATTCTAAGGTTTTTTCAGGATACATTTTACTTTGTGAGAAAATACCCATCTGCTGAATAAAAAATGGTTGCATAAAATAACTAATGCCAAATTTTTTTGTGACGGTAAGAGGCATTACTCTAAGATAATTACCTTCAACCAAAGCTTCCCAATCGGGGTGGACAATATTCAAATACCACGACTTAGCATAAATTATCCCATTATATGAATTGTTAATGCATTTATCCCATTTTTCATGGTCTATCTGTTCCGATGGCAGATGCTTAATCATCTGTTTTTTTCCGTTGCAAATTCAAGCATGTCTTCGTAAACTTTTCTCCAGCCTGTCCAGCGTTTTTTATCGCTCAGCGATTCGTTGTGCCAAAGGGGAATAAATGTTCCATCAACATTTTTAACCTCTGTAATTAATTGCTTTATTTTGTTAGTAGCATCGGCAGGTGTTAAGCCTAAATAATCGTTCAATGTGCCATCCATTACGGCAAATGGATTTACCCTAAAATTTGTCTCAGCCTCAAGATCAAGATCATAGAAATTGAAAGGACTACAAATGCCAGCTCTGAAGCCGGGCAGTGCAGCAAATCCCATCGAGAAATCGTCGGTAATATCATTATTAATAAGTTGACGGTAAGTATTGGGGAGATTTAGCCTAAGAAAGTGCTGCCGACTACATATTATATTTTTATTAATTGCACCTTCAAGCATCTTCTTTTCGGCAGGAAATAAACTTTCGTTGTCAACCATGTGGTATGATGGGTGAATACCAATTCTGGCATAATCGCCCAGCATTTTAATTAAAAACCTAAACGTGCGGTTTCGTGTATTTATGTTCTTATTAAATTGTCCATACCTTCCGAAGAGTATAAAATAAATAGGTCGAAGGTTGTATTCTTTTTGATATTTTATCTGTAGGTCGAAAGTGTTAAAAGGATCTTTATATTTTCCAAACAAAACCCTTGTCCTTTCAAATATATCTTTCCAGTTGAATTCTTTTAACGAAAGAAAATAACCTCCAAGAGATCTTACCAATCCTTTTTGTGCATAAGCATAAGCTGAATCGATGTCGTAGGTAGGTACAAACTTGAAATTCTTCTTTGGAAAAATTAAATCTGGGTAGTGTTCCTGAATAATGTTCTTAATTAGTATTGCCCATATGTTTACAACTGGTTTTTCAAGTATTCCCAGTTCGGCAGCAAGACTGTGATGTGCAGTAAATCTGCCATGTTTGTCAGCTTTATAAGGTAGGTATTCCTCGTAGCGGGAAACGAAGAAGAAGATTGCAGAAAAAACATCAAATGGCAGCGACGACTCTTTATTGTAAATTGGGAAGATTACCTTTATTCCTTCAAATTCAAATGGTTCAAAATCAAGGTTGTTAATGCTTTTCTCAAAAAGCAAGCCCGATGACTTAAAAAATAGATCATCAGAAATTGATTTGTCACCGTACATAATCTTTGGCAGGTCACTCGACTGAAACTCATCAACATCTGTTGTTATTACGGGCTCGATACGCAATAGTTCATAAAAAACCAATCGCATTACAAACCTCAACCTAGAAGTAGATTTGGGCGAATATATAAGAATCTTATCCATTAAGCGTCAAAAATACGGTTTTTCCTTTTGTTGTGAACAACTCCTTGATGATTTGTAAATTGCCACCATCTTATTTTATTATTTTTGATTTCTTAAAATATTTTGAAAAAGAATGGACAGTTTCGTAGTTTCTGCACGTAAATATCGACCCGTTACCTTCAAGCAGGTAGTCGGTCAAAAGGCTATTACATCAACCTTGCAAAATGCCATAAAAAGCAATCATCTGGCTCAGGCTTTTTTGTTTACCGGCCCACGTGGTGTTGGCAAAACAACATGTGCCAGAATTTTGGCCAAGACCATAAATTGTGAAAATCTTACCGACGATATTGAACCTTGCGACAAATGCGAGTCATGTACATCTTTTAATAATAATGCGTCCTTTAATATTCACGAACTTGATGCAGCATCAAATAATTCGGTCGACGACATTAGAAACTTGGTTGACCAAGTGAGGATTCCACCTCAAGTTGGAAGATACAAAGTTTATATAATTGATGAGGTTCACATGCTTTCGCAGGCAGCATTTAATGCATTTTTAAAAACGCTTGAAGAGCCACCGCCCTACGCAAAATTTATTTTGGCTACCACCGAAAAACATAAAATTCTCCCTACTATCTTGTCGCGCTGCCAGATTTTTGATTTCAGAAGAATAAGTGTTGAAGATATTGCTGAATATTTACATTATGTTTCAGATAATGAAGGTATTAACTCGGATGATGAGGCATTAAATATTATTGCTCAAAAAGCAGATGGAGCACTAAGGGATGCCCTCTCAACTTTCGATCAAATTGTTAGTTATTGCGGAAATGAACTCTCGTATAAAAGTGTAATCGAAAATCTTAATATTCTTGATTATGAGTATTATTTTCGGGTAACTGATGCTATAATAAAAAGTGATACTCCTGAGCTTCTTTTAATATTTGATGAGATTATTGAGAATGGTTTTGATGGCCAGCATTTCATAATGGGGCTTGCTGAACATTTGCGCAATTTGTTGGTTTTAAAAAATGAGTCAACAATTAGTTTAATGCTTGCAAGTAGTAAACTTAAAGAAAATTATACGATTCAAGCATCTCAGTGTGCTCCCTCTCTTTTAATGAAGGCATTGGATATTTGTAATAAATACGATTTAAGTTATAAATCGAGTAACAACAAAAGACTTCATATTGAAATTGCTTTGATGCAATTTGGCGTTTTGTTGAATGAAGGCGGTGGGTTCAATCAAATGCAACCAAGAGAAAATAAAACTGTAGAACAAAGTGATAAAAAGCCGGTAGAGTATAAAACTCCTGAAGACAAAACCCCAACTGAACCAAAGAAAGAAGCAATAATTGATAAAGTTGAGGAAAAGCCATTAGCTCCTTTAAAGGAAGCAAAAACTGTTGAGAATGTAGAACTACCAAAGCAAGTTCAACTTGAAAAAACTGATGTAAAAAAAGAAACTGTTACTAAGGAAAAAACTGTTCTCAAAAAGGAGGACAATGGCAGAAAGATAAAACGCATCTCAATCACCGATACTCTAAAGGCACTGAAGGAAGAAAAGGAGAACAATAAGGATGTGGAAGAAGCGGTAATTAAAACTGAATTTACACAGGAAGTACTTGAGCAGGTTTGGAAAGATTTTGTTGACAGTTACCAATCAAAATCACCTAGTTTTTCTAGTGCTGTTGGAAAGTACAAGCCTGAACTTACAGGCGACTTTAAGATTGAGTATAAAGTTGACAATAAAATAATGGCCAACGATATTTTGCACCAAGCAAGTTTGTTGGATTTCTTGAAGAAAGAATTGAAGAATAATCAGATAACTTTAAGACCAATATTGCCAACTGTTAATGAAAAGAAGAGAGCCTATTTTGATAAAGAAAAATTTGATGAACTGGCAAAAGAATATCCTGGTATTGTAAAACTTAAGGAGCAATTAGATCTTGATTTTGGGGTTTAGCCAGTATAAAAATTAGGAATGAAGGATAAAAAGTTTGATAAAAGTTATATTGAAATGGCTCATGTTTGGGCTAATAATTCATATTGCGAGCGCCGCAAAGTTGGGGCTCTTATTGTAAAGGACAGAATGATAATATCTGATGGTTACAATGGTACTCCGGCCGGCTTTGAAAATGTTTGTGAGGATGATGCAGGGGCAACAAAAGCCTATGTGCTTCATGCCGAGGCTAATGCAATAACCAAGGTTGCGAAATCAAATAATAGCAGTCTTGGAGCCACACTCTATATTACTGATTCTCCTTGTGTTGAATGCTCAAAACTTATTATTCAATCAGGAATAAAACGTGTAGTTTACGATCGGAAATACCGAATTACAGATGGCCTAGATTTATTGGAAAGAGCAGGGGTAGAGATTGATGAGATTCATTTTGGTGGTTAGGGACTGGGTTAGTCATCTCTTAATTATTGTAAATCTTTTTTGTGTAGTAATTGCTAATTGCTTAAAAATGAATTAATTTAGCAATTCAAACCAAATATTATGAAAATTACCACTCTAATTGAGAACGACCTTGCCCATGGTGTTAATAATTTAGAACCAGAATTTGGACTCTCGCTTTACATCGAATCAGATAGGAAAAATATTCTTTTTGATACTGGAAAAAGCGGTAGATTTATTGATAATGCTAAATCCCTTGGAATAGACATTAAGACCATTGACACAGTTGTTGTTTCTCATGCACATTTTGACCATACCGGAGGATTAAAAAGATTCCTGAAAGAAAATAAACTTGCTAAGGTTTACATTAGTGAGCATGTTAAATCAGATTATTTCTACCGCCCTGTAAGTTTCTTGAAAAAATATATTGGTATTGACAAAGAGATTTTGGAAGACAATATGGATAGGTTTGTTTTTGTAAATGAAAATGTGAATTTGCAACAAGGTGTTGATATAATTACTGATATTCAACACAATTATAAAATGCCTTCTGATAGCAAGAATCTGTATAAAAAAAATAATAGTGTTTTTGAACAAGATAATTTCAATCATGAATTAATGCTTACCATTGAAGAAACTGGAAAGTTATTTGTTTTTACCGGCTGCTCACATAATGGGATTTTAAATATGGTGGATACTGTTAAACTTAAGAATCCTGATAGAGAAATAATTGTTATTGGAGGTTTTCATATGTTTAACCCCATTACCAAAGGTATGTCAGAAAAGAAACAGGATGTTATTGACATTGCCAGCATTTTTGAGAATGATAGCGATATTTCTAAAATAATTACTGGTCATTGCACCGGAAAAAAAGCATTTAAAGTATTGAGTTCTGTACTAGATAAAAAACTTGAAGTAATGAATACAGGAAGTGTTTTTAACTTTTAGGTAGGCAT
>JAOZNY010000181.1 GCA_029933565.1 Bacteroidales bacterium | reverse complement strand
ATATGTTTAAATATTTGAACCAAAAAAGTCATAGAAGAACATATAAGAAGAAAGTTAATTAATCCTCGTTTGTGCTTAATACTTAATCATGGTTGTTTTCATTTTTTTACAAATTTAAGTTTAATAGAAAAATAACTCTTACAGTTTATTAATTGTCAATTACTTCTATTGTTTTATCCTTTTTAATTCTAATCCGGCTCCAGGCATCTTCAGGTTTTAATTTAACTGCTGAATAAGCGACCCATAGCCCTCCAATAGATTGAATAAAAACTATAAATGAGAATCCTAACATACCCCAAGTTTGCTGGCGGGTAAACAATAATTCACTTTCAGGAACAAAATACCTTCTGTTTATATACACACCAATAACAGTAATAATAAACAAAACAACATATGCAATTAAAGGAATTACAAAAGGATTCATAAAACTTCTTACCGCCGTTTTTGCTGTGGGAATATAGGGAATTTTTTTCTTCACTAAAGTTAAACCAAAAGCATAAACAAAAGCAGGAATAGTAGCGTACTTTAAAACCATCCCTCGCCAATGAAAACCACTTTCAGTTTCCGTGTCGGTTAAGAACCGTTGCGCATAAGTATAAATTGCTATTGCTGTAATTAATATAACAGAGCCAAGTTGTATAAATTCAATAATATCCATATTGGCAGGAACAATTTTAAGGAAGAAATAAAAAAATGGAATAATTATAAAAAATGAATTTATTGCTCCAAAAAGATAATACGTGCCTATAGACAAATAAGAAACTTTTTGCCAAAAACTAAGATCTTTAAGGACATAAGGAATTTCATCAAATAATAATTCAAAAACTCCACGTGCCCATTTTAACTGCTGCTTACTAAATGATGCAAAATCTTCGGGCACCAAACCTCTACTTACAATAACCGGATTATAAATAGATTTCCATCCTTTAGCATGAATTCTTATGGAGGTCTGCAGGTCTTCGGCTAAGCCCTGAGCATGTCCGCCGATACTATCGAAGGTTTTACGCCTAAACGTACAATTAGCACCAATAGCTACTGCCCCATTATAACCAAACAATCCCATCTGGGTTGGTCCATAAAAAGTATAAGTTTGTTCAGCAGCCCCTTTTGCCACAAAAGAACGGTACTGATTATAATATCCTTGGTTAACCTGAACAAAACCTACTTTTTCATCTTTAAAAAATCCTAAGGTTTCGTCCAAAAAGTTAGGAAAAACAATATGGTCAGGATCTAAAATAAGGATGAATTCTTCATTAGTTAATTCTAAAGCCTTATTAACTTTACCGGCTTTCGCTCCTGGTAAATTTGCTAAGTCTAGCCAAACTACGCCGTATTTCTCAGCCATTTCTTTAAATGCAACATCTTCGGTGCTATCCAATAAATAAGTGGTATGTGGGTAGTTTAAGTTTCGAAGCGCTTTAAAAGTATTCTCAAACATGGAAATGGGTTCACCTGGAGCAGAAGTTGTAAATACTGCAACACTTAAACCTTCCTCAGGCTTAGGCGTTTCAGGTGGACTGCTAATTCTAAGATAATTTATCCATATCAAAACAATTCTCATAATTCCGTACCAGAAAAAAGTACTTAGAATAATGAATAGCACAATATTGCTAATATGCTCTGCCCGAAACCACCATTCAATAAGGTTAAATATGCCAATTAAGCCAACTATTGTAAGTACTAAAAGCACAAACAAGTCTGTTTTTGTGGGAAGTTTAGACTTCTTAAACACCCATAAATCCTGTCTTAATTTCGTATTCATTTATTAAAAATACATTTTTAAACCCAACTGTAAGTTGTTGCTGTTGAAATAAAATGTTTGAAGGTAATCGTATGAAAAGTTCAAATTAAAATTGTTAGACAAATCAAAGTTCAAATTTATTCCCAAATCCATGGGAGTAAACGATTCCTGATAAAAATCCTGAATTATCTCTATTTTACCAGAATTAGTTTTATCAAGATATAGATAAGGATTCATGGTCTTTGCATAAAAGCCTACTGTGGCATGCAACTTAATGTTAAACTTTGGACTTGGTGTTATTAAAATGATTCCCAGAGCCGAATTAGAAAACTGATTATTTGGTGTAAAATACGGATCGTAAACCCCTTCAATTTTTTCATCTTCCTGCCAATTATTGATAATATCTTCCTTGGATTCTACAGACTCAAACCTACTCTCCTTAGAATTGGCATAATTAAATGCATAACCAAGTCTCAATTCAAAAACTGAAAATTTAATGGCAGGAGCCAAAGCCCAGGCATAATATGTTTGCACATTATTTGCATCGGGAAAAACCTCGGCCAGATAGCCTGCTTTTGCCCACCAACTTTTTTGCTTGTTCCACTCCAACGAAAGATTGTATTTATTGCTAAGTAAGGGATTGCTAAGGCTGGCAACAGTATAAATATATGCCGAACGCCTTGAACCACCTATAAAGGATAGTTTTTTTGTAATCTTTTGTTCCAAAACTATATCCCAAAGTAAGTCCGTCAACTGTATATTTGTATTATAATTTACACCCACACCAACCTTGGCTTTCAATCCAATTTTGTTAAACAGAAACCTGTTTTGAATTAGAAAATTTATTTGGTTTGACTTAGTACTATCAACTGAAAGGTTTTGCAAATCGAGGTAAAATGATGGACTGAATGCTGCTGATTTAAAGATTCCTCCTTCAATTATTGGAGAAAGCCTAGTTATATTCTGCGAGTCATGATTATAAGCAAAATTTACATTTACCCATGGTTTTGTAATCAGATACACATCCTTTAAAAGTTGAGCAGTCTTTTTGTCGGCAGGATTCAACTCAAGTGATCTTTCCAAATGTTCGACAGCTGTAAGAAAATCACCCAAATAATAACAGATTGTACCTAAAAGTGTTTCGGCTTCAGCCACTTCAGGGTATTTGTTAACATAAACTAAAAGCAACTCCCTTGCTTTACTGTATTTCTCTACCTTGAAAAGCATTAATGCATATTCGTATTTTACATCAAAATCATCAGGATGTGTGTTTATAGCTTCTTCATAAACCAAGATGGCCTCTTCATAATCGTTAAGCCAAAACAATGTTTCGGCGTACAAACGCTGAATCCAAATATTTCCAGGATATTGATTGTTGAACTTTTTTAATACATCTGCTGCCTGCTCCAGATCACCAGCATCACGCATTTTTTTTGCATTATCGATGGTTGTGTACAGCAAATTATCCTGTGCTACAACACTAAAAGAACCCAATAATAAAACAGTTAGCACTATCAACTTAAAAAACAAACTCACTTTGATTATTCCCATAAACTATGTGTTACCGCATTAAAGTAGTTTTACCCTACTTTCTTTTGCAAAGAAAGAATTAATGAACTAACAAATCCATTGTTTCCCTTTTTATTCTTTTTAATCTTATATTGCTAAGATTAAGACTTTTCAAAACGCCAAAATCTTCTTTTAATTGTCGGCAAAGTACTATTCCTTTTTCCAATAAGAACTGTTTTTCTTTTTTCTTTAAAGATGCAAGAGAAGTTATTGGGTGATAGGCAGCACGATCAATCCAATCTTTAAGGCTGTTACCTTTGGGATAATCCCACGAAACAACTTTCATGCCGGCACATTTGCCAAACTGCATTGCATCCACCGAGAAACGAGTATTAGTAACTACCATTCCTTTATAAACCATTTCCGGGTTATTTTCATCCACCTTCCATTTAGCACTTACATCAAGAAAACGCGAATGAATGTAAAGAGCAACTTTTACGTCACTCTTCTTACGCGTATCGCCATGAAACTTGCACTCAACCATAAATTTTTTATTTCCCTTCTGGGCAACAACATCAACTTCGTGCTGAACACACAAACCCTGAACATAAACTCCGGTTTCTACTTTGTAACCATCGGCTTCAAACAGTTTCCCTACAAATTTTTCAAACGGATATCCTGTAGGCCCAAATTCTAGTAATGCTTTTTTCAACCTGTACCTACCCGCTGCTTTTTGTGAGCGTTTACGCAGGAGTGCATAGGCAATTTGATAGATCTTTTTTGTAGTAATACCATCGTAGAGTTTTGGTAATAATTGCTTAACTATTGCTGTCGATTCCTCAAAACTAGCACCAGACCGATTAAGAGCATTCTTAATCTTTTCAATTTCAAACAATACATATTCGCCCTGATTTTTCTTAACCCTGATACTTTTTACTTCGCTCATTATATCAAATTTACAAGTTGTCTATGGTTGGCAATACTTAATGAATGAAAAACACCACTAATCTAGTTTTTTCTATACTGATTAAAAATCAATTGTTCTTCCTTTTCTTAATTCAAATTAACCCCTATTATCTTTTTCTCATCAGGCAAATCCATATTCTGGCAGGTTTTACTTCATCATTTCCAAAATGGCTTGCCCTTATCGACAATATTTTAAAATACTTTTCAATGGAACTTACAATTTGTGTGGCCGAGCGTAATGGCGGTCCTGGATCTGTTTTTATTCCATCGGCATTTCCTATTAATGAAAGCCAAAGACCATTCTTTTCAAGAACTGTTGAGATTTGTTTTGCTACTTTAATCCTATCGGTTTCTGTTTCAAAACCATGGAAAAATCCTCTATCGAAAACAAAACCAAACTCATCAGGTTTTACTTTTTCAGTAAGGAAATCAAAGACCTTGAAATCGACACTTGCTTTTTGTATTAAAGCTTGTTTATTAGCCATTTCAATTGCAATTGGCGAAAGGTCGTAGGCAGTAGTTTGAAACCCCTTTTGCGACAACCAAACCGAATCTGTTCCTGTTCCACAACCTACTTCTAATGTTTTGCATGGTTTTATTGGCCAGTTGTCAACCATTTCTACAAGATTAAAATCCGGTTCTTGATGTGCCCAGGGCATAAAACCATCTTTGTAATGCTGAATAAATTTATTTGGTGTTTTCATAATTCAAATTTAATGTTCTAAACTACACTTATTGGTAGTTTATGTGTACTTTGTATTAATTCTGGCATATCTAATTTCATCCCAAAGTTTACCTTGTTTAAACACAGCTTTCTTAAAAATACCCTCTTTAATGTACCCACACTTTTCCATTACTCTTTGCGAACTAATATTATATTCAAAAATTCCAGCATGTATCCTAACAAAATCCAATTTGCTTAATCCAAAATCCGTTATCAGTTTAATTGCTTTGGTAGCAATTCCTTTATTCCAATATTCTTCTCCAATAAAATAACCTAACTCTGCCGACCTTCTATAAACATCTTCTCCTGCCAATAAACCAATATTACCTACATACTCTCCTTTATATTCAATGGCGAATATATTCTCTAACCTTTGCTTCAGGCAATTATTAACAAATGTAACTGCATCGCTATATGAATAAGGATGAGGAAAACCATCACGCAGGTTTTTACTGATATTTTCATTATTGGCAAGAATGGCCATCCTTGTTGCATCTGTTTTAACCAGGTTTCTAACCCTTACATCACCAGATCTTAAATCCATTATTCTTTCTCTTTTTATAATTTCTATGGAAACCTACAAAGTAAAATATTCTATTCAAAATTAATAATAATAGTGAGTGTAATTAATTAGTCTTACAAATTGCTTCATTTCCGTATTTTTGCCACAATGGATTCAATCCCAAAAATATATCTTGCCCCTTTTCAGGGAATTACAACTTACACTTATCGTGAAATTTACACAAAGCACTTTGGGGGTATCGATAAACTATTTACTCCTTTCTTTACAGGAATCCATAAGTCGAAGAGCCTTGAAAAAAGGACTATAGAGTTGAATTTCAACCACCAGAATGGTGTTGAAGTTGTACCACAGGTTTTGTCGAAGGATGCCGATGAAATATTGAGGTTTGCCGAAGTTTGCCAAAACAAGGGTTTCAAGGAAATTAACTGGAACCTTGGCTGCCCATACCCACGTGTGGCAAACAAAAAAAGAGGATCAGGCATGTTACCCTATCCAGAAATGGTAAACGATATTTTGGAAAATACTATGCCTAATCTCAACATTGACTTTTCAATAAAATGCCGTTTGGGATATTTTTCGGAAGAGGAAATTATTGAATTGATGGATGTTTTCAATTTGTATAAAATTTCAGAAATTACAATTCATGC
>JAOZNY010000416.1 GCA_029933565.1 Bacteroidales bacterium | reverse complement strand
ACTTGGAATGGGTACTCTGCTTTACTAAATACCTTAAAGCAATGAAAAAATTAAAAATTTTAAGTTTAACAGTACTGACATTATTTACTAGTATAATAAGTTTTGCCAACGAGACAGTTAATTTCCCAAAGGAAGTAAACTTTATTAAAATGACTGCCGTAGGAATTGCCATAGTTGGAACCGACGATGCATTATATGGTATTGATAGAAATGGAAAACAATTATGGAAAAATGATAAGTTCAAAAAAATTGATGAAAAAAGAATAGAAGTATTAACTGGCAGTGAATTAATTATAGTTGAAGGAGGTTTTAAAGGAGGAGGAACGCATATCGTTAATGTTTTTGTTGGGAAAATAGTTGCTGTTGAAGGTGATTTGTATGGAGCACGTATTGCACATGGTTCCAGTCAGGTATGGACAAACACTCGATTCCACGATAACTATGTTTGGGATATAACGAACAACACAAAACTCTATAAACAAGAAATCAACCTTCCTTACGGATTAAGTTCGACTAATCCAGCACCCAATAGAAGATTATTTGGTGGGGAGCAACCAATTACTTATACCGGCGATCACACTGCCATCCTACACCTTGGTTTAGGTCAACTTGGCGAGTATGATTTAAACACAGGTAAAGTAATTTGGGAATTCGATTGGAAACCCTATAAAGTTAAAAAGCCAAATGGTGATAAAGGCGATAGCCCTAGTACACCTGGCAAAGGTTGGGCAATAATGCAAATCGATAATTCTACAAATACACTTTATTTTCCCTTTAGAAATATGCTGATTGCCATCGACAGCAAAACAGGCAAAGCAAAATGGGATGTTAAAGCAAATAAGGTTTCAAAAATACACGATATTTATGTGGAAGAGGAGGGTATCGTAGTTCATACCATGAAAGGTATCAATCTTATTGATAAAAAAACGGGAATGGTAAAATGGGATAAGCCAATTAAAGTAAAGGGTGCAGGGGGCTTATTGGTAAACGACGAAGGTGCTTTGTATATAATTGCAAAAAAGTCGATAGAAAAAATAGATATTGCCAATAAGAAATCATCAGCCCTTACTGAAAAAATAAAATTTGAAGGCGGAGAGTTATTTACAGGTTTCGAAATAATTGATAATACAATTGTATTATTTGGAAGCCAGAATATTGTTGGAGTTGATAAGACTACCGGAAAAATAAAGTTTGCGACTTATTATAAGGCACCAGGGCCGAGCGTAGCCGATATTGCCAAAGTCGCAACTTTGGTAGCCGTTTCGGCAGCAGCCACCACAAATAGTTATAACACGAACAAAGCAGCAGGAAATAAAACCTACTATCAATACACTGCTAGTACCAGCAAATATTTGAGTCATGGAACAACCTCCGATCAGGGTAGCAGCATTTATATAAGTACAAAATTTAAAGATGCTGATGCTAAGGGGTTTGGAATAGCCAAAGTAGACAAAGCAACAGGAGTTACCAAAAACAAAATTGTTATTGGCGATAGAGACCCCATTTATGCTGTGGATGAAAACAGTGGAATAATATTCTATAAATCAGACAAAGAGAGTGTTACA
>JAOZNY010000180.1:3510-6179 GCA_029933565.1 Bacteroidales bacterium | reverse complement strand
TCCTTCAGGGAACATCAAGTGAAATAATGACTAAAATTGGCAAATTACTTTATGTTTAAAACAGTGTTAATCAATAAACAAAACTATCTTTGCAAAATAATTCAAATGGCAAATTATTGCCTATTACTTATTTGAAAGTAAATTATAAAACTTTAAATATGAACCAGTTATCAGAATTCAGTCTGGGAGACAAACTACAATCAAAAGGCAGTATACAATGTATTGGTATTGTTGGTTGTGGGTCGGTGGGTCAGGAAATTACTTTACTCATTGCAAAAGCAGGTATTGAAGTGGTTTTTGTGGATATTTCAGAAGATAGAATTAAAGAGATAGTTTCAGACCTCGGAAATCAACTAGATGATGAAATAGCACATTGGAGTTTGACGTCCTCTGAGAAAAGGTTAGTATTGTCAAGGATAAAAGGAACTGTAGCATTTGAAGATTTAAAAGATTGCGATATTGTTATTGAAGCAATTAGTTCGCGACAACGAGGAACAATGTTGGATGTACGACAGGAATTATTCAAGGATATTGAAGCTGTTGTTAGGGAAGATGCAATTATCTCCTCACAGGTTTCAACACTAATGATTTCTGAACTTTCCAGTAGCCTTAACAAACCAGAACGAGCAATTGGACTTCACTTTCTTGACCCAATAGGAAAAACACAAATTGTAGAAGTTAGCAAAGGGATTAAGACATCTAATGAGACATTCCAAAAAGTTTCCCGCTTTTGCGGAATGCTTAAAAAGAAGGTTGTTAGCATCAACGAATCACCTGGTAATATCAGTACAAGAATGATTATCCCATTTATTAATGATGCCTGTGAATTACTTACTGAGGGTGTAGCAAGTATTGAAGACATCGACAATACCATGAAAGAAGCCTCTGGGCATCATATTGGTCCTTTTGAATTGGCTGACAGGGCAGGTCTGGATAAAGTGCTGAAGTTTATGGATAATTTGTATGCCGAATTTGGCGAACAGAAATACAAAGCTTCGCCAATTATAAAAAGGCTTGTGCGCGATGGATATCTTGGACGTAGAACAGGAAAAGGTTTTTATAGATACGAAGATGGGAAGGCCATTGGAAATACAATAGAGTTTGTAATCAATTAAGGTTCAATTGCTCGATGGTTCTATTGTTTCGTTGTTTAATCGCTTCAATATTCGAATCCGAATAAAAAAAATGAAAAAATGAAAATTATAGTTTTAAACTGCGGTAGTTCTTCAATCAAATACCAACTTTTTAATATGCCATCAAAGGATGTGATAGCCAAAGGTGTGGTCGAAAAAATTGGACTAAATGGAAGTTTTATAAAACATAAAAAAACTGGTGATGAGCAAGTTAAACTTGAAGGTGAGATTTTGGATCACCAGCAAGGAATTGAATATTTGCTTGGCATTCTAACTTCTGAAAAGCACGGAAGCCTGAAAACCCTTAATGAAATAGATGCTGTTGGCCACCGCGTGGTACATGGTGCAGAGGAATTTAGTGGTAGCGTTTTAATCACCGATAAAGTTGTGGCTGCACTGGAACGTTCAAGCGAACTGGCACCACTTCACAACCCTCCAAATCTAAAAGGTATTTATGCAATGCAGACTTTACTCCCAGATATCCAGCAGGTTGGGGTTTTTGATACTGCCTTTCACCAAACAATGCCTGAGCATGTTTTTCTATATGCCATCCCCTACGTTCTTTACGAAAAATATAAGATCCGTCGTTACGGTTTTCATGGCACTAGTCATAAATTTGTTTCAGCCCGTGCATGCGAGATTTTGGATATGAATATAAAAGACCAAAAAATAATTACCTGTCATCTTGGAAACGGATCATCTGTTGCTGCTATAATAAATGGAAAATCATACGACACTTCAATGGGAATGACCCCAACTGAAGGACTGATTATGGGAACTCGCACAGGTGACATCGACCCGGGCGCACTGCTTTACATTGCCGACAAAGAAGAAATCAGCATTAAATATACCCAAACACTAATTAATAAGTTTTCTGGGCTGATGGGTATTTCAGGTATTTCATCTGACATGCGTGAAATTGAAGATGCAGCCAACGAAGGCCATCACCGTGCAAAAACAGCACTGGAAATGTTTGCCTACAGAGTGAAAAAATATATCGGATCCTATGCCGCTGCAATGGGTGGCGTTGACATTATTGTATTTACTGGTGGTATTGGAGAAAATGATACAGAGACGCGTAAACGAATATTGAATGGACTTGAGTTTTTAGGTATTGATCTTGATGAAAGTAAACTTAATATAAGAGGTAAGGAAGCAATTCTTACACTACCAAATTCAAGAGTAAAAGTAATTGTTGTACCTACAGAAGAGGAAATGATGATTGCTAAGGATACTTTTGAGATTGTTGGATAAATAACTTAATAGTTTTCACGCAACGATGCGGCGGCGCAACGTGTATTTCTCTCTTTTCGTTGCTTCTTTGCGCCGTAGCATGAAACCTAAAATATTATTCCTCGTTGGGAGAAAGGTATTTAAATACCAAACCAGCCAATAACGCACCAACAATTGGGGCTACCCAAAACAACCATAACTGGTCGATTGCCCAACCACCTGCAAATATTGCCTGACTTGTACTACGTGCTGGATTTACCGAAGTATTAGTAACAGGAATACTGATTAAGTGAATTAGTGTCA
>JAOZNY010000180.1:0-3410 GCA_029933565.1 Bacteroidales bacterium | reverse complement strand
GCTGGATTTACCGAAGTATTAGTAACAGGAATACTGATTAAGTGAATTAGTGTCAATCCCAAACCAATTGCAACACCTGCAAGATATTTTGGTGCTTTGGGGTGTGTTGCACCAAGAATAATTATTAAAAACATAAAGGTAAAAACAACTTCCGCAATCAGAGCGGCAAGCATACTGTATCCACCCGGCGAATGTTCGCCATAACCGTTGGAGGCAAATCCACCAATTTCAAAACCTGCTTTACCACTTGCAATAAGATAAAGGATTCCGGCACCAGCAATCCCACCCAAAATCTGAGCCCCAATGTAAGGAAGTAGGTCCTTGGCACCAAATCGGCCACCAGCCCATAAACCAATACTAACGGCAGGATTGAAATGTGCTCCTGAAATATGCCCTAATGCATAAACTCCTGTTAAAACAGTAAGTCCAAAAGCCAGAGATACACCAACAAATCCAATGCCCAACTCAGGGAATCCTGCTGCCAGAACAGCACTTCCGCAACCGCCCAGTACTAACCAAAATGTTCCAATAAATTCTGCGACTAGTTTTTTCATTTTTTGTGTTTTTTAGTTTAAAAATATTTCAAATTGTGATTAATGTGAATCGTAAAACTACTATTATTTTTTAAACTCTAAATTTCACAAAAGCAAAAAAGGGCCAAAAGGCAGCACAATGTGCTTTCTTTTGACCCACTGATATGCAAAAACGTGGGAAATGTGAAGAGATTATTTACCAGCCTACTAACGTAATGCCAGCAGTCCATGCATAAAGTTCTGGTCCACGATCTTTTTGAAACATTGTATTTAATGAATAGGTTGCGAACAGATTAATAATTCCATAACCAAACCTTACGGTGGCATCAAATTTAAATGGTTGCAAATGAAAACTGTTATGGTTTTTTACAATATTCCTATCATTTGAATTAGGAGTAGTATATGTTGTTGGCAATACCTGTGGAGGATCAGTGCTCAGATCTGAAAGTTTATAACTTTTATTGGCTTCATTAAAGTATATTTTAGTATGGGTACTTAGTCTAATGTTTGCCAAAATACCAACTCCAAAATAAAAGCGATTTATTTTTCTTGGCTGCTTGGTCTGCATCTCAAAAATAAGAGGCACGGTCAAATACATTGCTGTTAGTTTAGTTTTGCGAATAGAGAGATTACTACCATCGGTATTTACCATATAAAATCCCTTTAAATTAGCACTGTCTGGAGTTAAAAATGTAGGACCGCTAAAGCGATAATTATTCCACGAAAGACCAAGTCCTGTAATCAAACCAATATTCTTATCTTTATTCAAAGCAATATTTTGTTCGTAAAGGTTAAGATTAACAGCAGTAGATTTTTCATATTGGAGGTCGAGGTATTGATATTCGTCTCCCCAACTAGTATTAAAATCAGAAGTAACGTAACCATTAATTCCCAATTCAACTCCACCCCAGTGACCATTGAATTTTGGTTTTTTGTTTCTTTCCCAAGTTACATTGCCATTCTCAGTTACTACTAATGTCCGACTGCCAACAGTAACTCTGGTAGTATCTCCATCTATAACCTCAACATTTAACGAACCTACATTAACTCTGGTTGTATCACCATCGTAATTATATTGTGATGTTTGTATTGAATCATTAATTACAACCACCTTTTCAGTTTTACTGTTGTTTTGTATAATTATGGTTTTTGGTTTTTCGGTATACTTAATACTCGACCCACCAGAAACAGTGTAAGTTAAATTACTTTCGGCATTAACAAAACATTCACTGGCACCACTTCCACTAATTACCGTTGTCTGAGTTTTTAAATCACCAGCCTTAATTTCTGAGGCCCCACTTGCTTCTGCAATATGAGAAGTAACATTGCCACTAAGTCTAAGTTCGCTGGCACCTGAAACTTTTGTAACCAAATTGTCGTAGTCCAGATTTAACTTTGCTTCTGACGCTCCACTAGCCTGAAACCTCAAATGGTCACCTTTAAGCAATCCTACAGAATGTAGTTCGCTTGCCCCGGAAATTGTTATTTTAGTAAACAAAGGAGCTGTAATATAAAACTTCATTTTATCGTAATTCTTAATCTTACTATATTTAAATCGAAGTTCTTTATTCCTTATTTCATAAGAAATATACTCTTGAAGATTATCGTTTGTTTCGATTACAACATTAAAGTTATCACCATTAATAAGTTCTACCTCTTGCGCACCACCTGCTTCTACTGCATCAAATGCTTCGAGTTGAATTGTACGTTTTGTAATTTCTCCACTTCCTTTTATTTGTGCCCTAATTGGGTTTGAAATTACAATTGTTAAAATAATTACTATTGTTTGTAAAATTTTAGTTTTCATTTTTATATAATTTTAAGTGTTTTTAAGTGTGACGCAAAGAGCTTAGATTTTGTTACATTGATTTGAATAATTTAAGATGAGATTGTTAATTGTTGCTAGTTGCTGGGTACTGGTTTTGGTTCAAATAATAACTATTTTAACATCTAACAAAGATCAAATAGCAAATAACATTTAACAAATAACCATTAACAAATAACAATTTAATACATTTGCCCAAAATATAAATAGGAATTATGTACTCAACAAGAGACCTTCCAAAGATTACAACCCATGTGCTTCAGGAGATGAAGTTAAAAGGTGAAAAGATTGCAATGTTAACTGGCTATGATTTTTCGATGGCTAAACTTTTAGACGAAGCCGGTATTGATATAATACTCGTGGGCGACTCGGCATCGAATGTAATGGCAGGCCATGCCACAACTCTGCCAATTACTCTCGATCAAATGATTTATCATGCATCTTCAGTTATGCGGGCAGTTACGCGGGCTTTGGTTGTTGTTGATTTACCTTTCGGAACCTATCAGGGTAACTCAAAGGAAGCACTTAATTCGGCAATCAGGATAATGAAAGAATCGGGTGCCAATGCCATTAAAATGGAAGGTGGCTCGGAAATTAAAGAGTCCGTCGACAGAATACTATCTGCCGGAATACCTGTAATTGGGCATCTCGGACTAACACCTCAATCAATCAATAAGTTTGGCACTTACGTAGTTAGAGCAACTGAAGAAGGTGAAGCAGATAAACTCAAGTCAGATGCTTTAATTCTGGAAGAAGCTGGATGCTTTGGGATTGTACTTGAAAAAATACCAGCAGAACTGGCAAAAGAAGTTACTGAGATTGTAAAAATTCCAACAATTGGAATTGGTGCCGGAGCAGATGTGGATGGACAAGTGCTTGTTCTTCACGATATGCTGGGATTGAATATTGATTTCTCTCCCCGCTTTCTGCGTAGATACGAAAACCTACACGATTCAGTGATAAAAGCATTTCATAATTATATTGAGGACGTTAAATCAGTTGACTTTCCAAGCGACAAAGAACAATATTAAAACTCTATTTACAATTCACTA
>JAOZNY010000179.1 GCA_029933565.1 Bacteroidales bacterium | reverse complement strand
ATTATTTACTTAACTCATACGCAAAAGCAGCGTAAAATGCTGATGAAATAACTAAATCATCAATGGCTACTTTTTCGTTGGGAGCATGTGCAAGAACCTCATTTCCCGGACCAAAACCAATTGTTGGTATTCCATGTATTCCGTTAATCACAACACCATTGGTTGAGAATGTCCATTTATCAATCTTTGGTTTTTTAGCAAAAAGGCCTTCAAATGCCTTTACTCCTGTTTGCACAATTTCATGATCTTCAGCAATTTTCCAGGTGGGATAATATTTCTCCATTCCATATTTTAAACCAGTATAGGCTTCTTCAAAATAATCCAACACTTCAACCTTTGCATTCATCCCTTCAATAAGTTTCTCAATCTCCTTAACTGCACCCCTCTTGTCTTCTCCCCAGGTTAAACGGCGATCAAGGTGTAGACGAGCAAAATCAGAAACAGCGCACAATGAAGGACTTTCGGAAACAAACTCAGAAATAGTAACGCTTCCTCTTCCTAAAAATTCATCGTAAGCAAGTCTCTCATTTAGTTTCTCAATTTCCAAAGCAACTTTCGAAGCCATGTAAATTGCATTTTTTCCACGTTCAGGTGCTGAGCCATGTGAAGAAACACCAAAGAAACTTACATGCATCTCCATTCTGCCTCTATGACCTCGGTAAATATTAAGGTTAGTTGGCTCGGTGCTTATGGCAAAATCAGGTTTAATGCCTTCTTCTTCAATAATATATTTCCAGCAAAGACCATCGCAATCCTCTTCCATTACACTTCCAACAAAATAAATTGTTAGGTCATTATTAAAACCCAGTTCTTTCAAAATCCTCCCTGTTGTTACAAAAGCAGCAGGTCCACCTTCCTGGTCAACAGTGCCACGACCATGGACAAACCCATCTTTTATTTCACCACCCAAAGGTTCAAAATCCCAGTTCTCAAGGTTTCCCATGTCAACAGTATCCATGTGACCATCGATGGCAAGTATCTTTTTCCCATTTCCAATTCTGCCAATAACATTTCCCAAACCGTCAATTTTAACCTCATCAAAACCAGCCTCTTCCATTTGGCGTTTCAATTCCAGTTGCACTTCTTTTTCTCCTGTGCTCAGCGATTTAATCTGAACCAATTTGGAAAGATTCATTGCTGTATAATCTCTGTATTTCTCCGACAGAGTATTTATTTTTGATATTATTTCTTTCATTTCCTTTTTTTTGAACCATCTACCTGAGGCGGATAGGCGCATATAAGTTTTCATTAAGAAAACACTGCTATGCTATTAAGTAACTTATAAATATTTCTTTTTTTTGAACCATATAAGACATATAAGGGCATATAAGTTTTTATTAACAATAAAGTACTACTATGCTGTTAGCTAGCTTATCAATATTTTCTTATTTTCCATTAAATCCATACAATCCCAACAGCACTTTTTCAGGTGTTAATGGTGCATTGAACTCCATTTTATAATTTGAATTAAAATCTCTGATAGCATCCTGCAAAGCAAAAAATGCTCCAATTCCATACATGAATGGAGGCTCACCAACTGCCTTTGATTTTAATATTGCTAGTTCAGGACCTTCTGATTCCAGTTCTAAAGTCTCTATAATTTTTGGAGCAGCATAAACATCCGGTACTTTGTACTTTGAAAGATTATCGGCAAGAAGTCTTCCCTTTTCATCCCAATCAAGTTCTTCAATGCTCATCCATCCAATACCCTGCACCACTGCCCCTTCTACCTGTCCTATATCAAGAGTAAGATTCATACTATTACCAAAATCATGAATTATTTTAATGCTATCAAATTCGTAAACGCCTGTAATACAATCAATTGTTACAGTAGTTAAAGCTATCCCATAAACATGGTAGGCAAATGGATGTCCTTTCTCTGTACTCTTGTCAAAGTTTATAATTGGTGTTGCATAATGGCCAACTTCCGAGAGTTTAACTCTATCTAAAAAAGCCGTTTCAACAAGTTCATTCCAATACAGTTTACTGGCTTCATTACCCACATAAACTCTTTCATCCTTAATTTCAATCTGTCTAGCATCTTTTTTAAGAAGATTTGAGGCAACTTTTATCAATCTCTCATAAATCTCATTACAAGCAATTTGCAAAGCATTGCCATTTAAATCAGCACCTGAACTGGCAGCCGTAGGTGAAGTGTTTGCAACTCTTGTTGTATTTGTACTTTCAACTCTAATTCTTGAAACATCCACCGAAAAAGCTTTGGCAGCCACTTGCATCATTTTAGTATTTACCCCCTGCCCCATTTCCACTGCTCCGGTACTAACCCCAATGCTTCCATCCTGATAAACATGTACCAAAGCCCTCGCCTGATTCATAGGAGTTTTTGTAAAAGATATCCCAAAACAGATTGGCTGTAATGAAATTCCTTTTTTAATAAATGTATTTATTGAATTAAACTCCTTAACCTTTAACAACTCCCCTTTGGCATCAAATTGCTCCTGTAGACTTTCCCAACTTTTAAGAGCATTATTACTATCACACACCTGTCCGTAATGAAATAAATCACCAGACTTAAGCAAGTTAACCTTTTGAATCTTTTCTCTAGCAACACCTAATTTCTCTGCCGCAAATGAGATTGCCGATTCAATTACAAACATTGCCTGAGGACCGCCAAAACCTCTAAAGGCTGTAAAAGGAGCTAAATTAGTTTTACAACTGTGGGCGGTGGCTTTTACATTTGGAATAAAATAAGAATTGGTTACATGGAAAAGTGTACGCTCCATTATTGCAGGACTAAGGTCGGCGGCAGCACCTCCATTTTGGAAGTACGTAACTTCGAACGATTTAATCTTTAAATCTTTATCCAGCCCTATTTTAAAATCCGAACTGTAGGGATGACGTTTACCAGTCACTAACATATCGTCATCACGATCAAGAATAATTTTAACTGGTTTTTTAAGTTTTTGTACTGCAAGTGCAGCCATTACAGCCCACGCTGTAGCCTGATCTTCTTTTCCACCAAAAGCACCACCAAGTCGGGTAACATCAAGTTCAATATTATGCATTCCAACATCCAAAACATTGGCAATAAACTTCTGAACAGATGTAGGTCCCTGGGTGGAAGAATAAATTTTAATATTATTATTCTCCAGTGGAATAGCGTATGATCCCTGTGTTTCAATATAAAGATGCTCCTGTCCACCACTGTCGGCACGACCCGAAAAAACATAATCACTTTCGGCAAAACCAAAGTCAATATCGCCATTAGCAAAAGTTCGGGAAGGAAACAATAAATTTCCTTTTTGCTTTGCCACTCTGGGATCAATAATCACCTCAAGTTCTTCGTATTCAATTTCAACCAGAGTCCGTGCTTCTCTTGCTTCAAAATGGCTATTAGCAATAATTACTGCAATTGGCTGACCAATAAAATGAACTTCACTCTCAGCAAATAAGGGCTCATCGGGTAGAATTCCTCCAATCTGATTTTCTCCCGGAATATCTTTTGCCATCAAAACATCAACAACTCCTGTTGCCACTTTTGCCTTTGAAATATCAATATTTAGAAGTTTAGCATGGGCCATTTCTGAAAACACCGGCACTGCATGCAAAGTTCCTCTTAGTTCAGGAATATCGTCAACATAAACCGACTTGCCACTAACATGGCCATGTGAATCGATATTTTTCATACGGCAATTTTATTAGTGGTCATTAATTTATAGATTTCATCTTCACTAAAAACTTCAGGGAAGAGTTTCAGAAAATGCTGAAGAAATAACTGCCTAATTAAAAGCCTTTTGTAATCTTTACTTCCTCGGATATCACTTATAGGTGATATTTCATTCTGTAAAATATCAAGAACAGATTCAAGATTATGAATATCCAACTTCTTCCCTTTAAGGAAGTTATTGGTATTAGACATAAATTTAGGAATAGCAGCAATACCACCTGCTGAGAAACTTAACTCCTGAATTATTCCTTTGTCAACAGAAATGCTAAGTGCCGAATTTACAGAAGCAATATCAAGATAAGTTCGTTTGCTGACTTTTTCGAAATTTATCCTTTGTCCTTTCTTATTATTATCGAATACAATGAACTTTATGGTTTCATACTTTTTTAAGTCCACTTTCTTGTAGTCAAGAAAAAACTCATTAAGTAGAACTTGTCTGATTTCCTTATTTGAATTTTCAATTATTAGTTGAGAATTTAAGGCAAGTAATAAAATACTTAAATCCCCTATTGGTGAAGCATTTACAATGTTTCCTGCCAAGGTTCCCATATTCCTTATCTGTTCAGATGCAATTAATGGAAAGAAGTCTTTTAGTTTGGGTAAATTTGAATTAATAATCTGATGATTTACAAAATAATTCATAGTAATTCCAGCACCAACTTTGACTTTTCCATCTACAATTTCAATATTATTTGGGATAATATTTTCAGTTGATTTAATGGCTGACTGACGGACTTTCTCAGGGACCTGAACCATTAGGTCTGTTCCGCCACCAATTAATATCTCTGCAGTAGTTTCTTGATTTTCCAGTTGATCAAAATCTGAAAGTCTTTTTTGTATTGATAAGAAATAATCAGGAAGCCATCCTTTTTCTATCATCGATTTTATTTCACTTCCTTTTAACAAAGCACCTTTCAAATCATCAATCTCATGGGCTGCTTTTTCTATGGATTTGTAACCTGTACAACGGCAAATATTTCCACTTATTGATTGCAACGGATCATTTTTATCGCTGGAAAGCAGATGCCCTGTGAGCGAAACAACAAAGCCAGGAGTGCAAAAGCCACATTGCGTAGCAGAGTTATCAGACATGGATTCTTGAACCGGAGATAAGACCTCCATGTTCAAACCTTCGATTGTTACTATGTGTTTGCCATGTGCATTAATTAATGGTGTAAGGCAGGAGACAATAGATTTATAAGTTAATTCGCTGTTATTCAGACTTCCTTCAAGTACTGTACAAGCCCCGCAATCGCCTTCACGGCAACCAACCTTTGTTCCTAGCAGATGAGATTCCTTTCGGATAAAATCCAAGAGTGAACTACCGTTCGGTTTTTCAGTAATTATTTTTTGATCGTTTAGGATAAATTCAATCATAAACAAAAGTAGGGAAAATTTGCTTATGGTTTAAGCCTAATCTTGGAAAGAGTAAGGGGATTTACCTAGTATTCATACTCCCCATATGGGGAAACTATTGTCAGTAGTTTTTTATCGGAAACCTCTACCCTACCAACAATCTTTGCATCCACATTAAAGGATTTTGAAATCTCAATTATCTTAGCGGCAATATCCTGAGACACATAAAGTTCCATACGATGTCCCATATTAAAAACTTTATACATTTCCTTCCAGTCGGTATCCGATTGTTGTTGAATAAGTTTAAACAATGGAGGGACATCAAATAAATTATCTTTAACAATGTGTAGGTTCTCAATAAAATGCAGCACCTTAGTTTGAGCACCTCCACTGCAATGGATAATTCCGTTTATTTGTTTGCGAAACTTTTTTAACACCTCCTTGATAATTGGAGCATAAGTACGTGTTGGGGCAAGCACTAATTTTCCAGCATCCACTCCTCCAACCTCCGTTGCATCTGTAAGTTTCATATTGCCAGAATAAACCAAATCTTCAGGTACTGAAGGGTCAAAACTCTCAGGATATTTCTTTGCCAGATATTTACCAAAAACATCGTGGCGGGCTGAGGTTAAGCCATTGCTTCCCATACCTCCATTATACTCGTTTTCGTAGGTTGCCTGACCAAAAGATGCCAAACCAACAATTACATCTCCTGCCTGAATATTGGTTTCGATTACGTCTTCCTTTTTCATTCGTGCAGTAACAGTGGAATCAACAATTATTGTACGAACAAGGTCACCAACATCGGCAGTTTCACCTCCTGTAAGAAGCATATTTACACCCAAATCCTGCATCTTCTTTATGAAAGAATCTGTTCCATTAATAATTTCAGAAATTACTTCTCCAGGAATTAAATTTTTATTGCGGCCAATTGTAGAAGAAAGTAAAATATCATCTGTGGCACCTACACACAACAAATCGTCAGTATTCATTACAATGGCATCCTGGGCAATCCCTTTCCAAACAGAAATATCACCTGTTTCCTTCCAGTAGAGGTAGGCTAAAGATGATTTTGTTCCTGCCCCATCGGCATGCATGATATTGCAATATTCTTTGTCACCAGCCAAAATATCAGGAAT
>JAOZNY010000178.1 GCA_029933565.1 Bacteroidales bacterium | reverse complement strand
GAATCTCTCCGCAGTAAAATGATTGGAAAATTTGTTGTATTACTTTATATAACCCTCACGATAATATCTATTTTTATTGCTTAATCACAAAAGCCTCACATAAATGTGTGGCTTTTTCATTTACAGCGCATAAGTTTACCTTGCGTTAAAGCCACAAAATGGCGCGAGTCTACGATAAGCCCGTGGGTAGGGGACTCGTGCCTGGCATGCTTTTTTGAATTGTTTTTATTAATCGTTTAAATAGTCGACCCTGAAAAACCCCATAACTAGTTGATAACTAACATTAGAATGCGAATAACCCATATAAAAAAAGATGTTTAAATTGCAAGATAATGCTTACTTTTATTGAAAACCTTGCAATATGGTTGGAAAAATTAATAAGACACCTCAGTTGAATATTTTTAAAGTTCCCCTTCTTAGTTTTATAAGAGAGGATCACGAATTATGCTTGTTGGCCAACAAGATAGACTGGGATTTAGTTGAAAAAGATTTTAGTGAATATTACTGTCTGGACAATGGTCGACCCAGCATTCCAATACGAAAAGTTGTCGGGGTGATACTGTTGCGCCGCATGTTCAATCTGAGCGATGAAAGTATTGTTGACAAGTGGAAGGAAAACCCTTACTGGCAGTACTTCTGTGGAGAGGTAAATTTTCAACATGAGCCACCTTTTGATCCAACAGAATTGATTAAGTTCCGTAAACGGATTGGTGAGGCTGGTGCAGAGAGACTTTTAAAACTTTCGATAGATTTGTTTGAGAGAAAAGAAGTGGAAGAAAAAGTTGTCCTGATAGATACTACCGTTCAAGAGAAAAACATCACATTTCCTACAGACACAAAACTTCAAAAGAAAATCATTGAGAAGTGCAGGGCAATAGCAGCGAAAGAAGGAATAAGATTACGGCAGAGTTATAAAAGGACACTAAAACAGTTGATGATAGACCAACGTTTTAGGAGTCATCCCAGACGAAAGAAAAAAGCAAATGCAGCCGGGAGAAAAATACAAACTCTGGCAGGGAGAATAGTCCGTGATATTGAGAGAAAACTTACACAGGAACAGTTAATCAAAATTCTGGTGAACTTCATATTTTCAATTTGATTCTGCAACAAAAAAAAGGAGATAAAAACAAAATTTACAGCCTTCATGAACCCGATGTTAGATGTATTGCAAAGGGCAAGGAATCAAAGAAATATGAGTTTGGGAACGAGTCATCTATTGTAAAGACCAAAGTGTCCGGGATTATTGTTGGGGCAATAGGTTTTAAAGACAACCCTTACGATGGCCATACATTAGACCCACAACTGGAACAAATTGAAAGGTTAACAGGAAAACTCCCAAAAGTTGGAGTTGTGGATAGAGGTTACCGGGGCCGAAAAGAAGTTAAAGGAGTAAACATATTGAGTCCGAAAAAACTCCCTGCAAAAGCAACAGCCTATCTAAAACAAAAAATGAGAAAACTGTTCAGAGCCAGAGCTGGTATAGAACCAATCATAGGGCACGTCAAGCATGACCATAGAATGGAAAGAAACTATCTTTCAGGCAATATTGGTGATAATATGAACACGATATTGGCAGCAACAGGGTTTAATATGATGAAAATGCTCAAAAGATTAAAAACCTGTAGTTTAGAAAATTATTTTTTAATTTTACGATCAATATTTTTTCCAAAGTTTCAACTTTGTTTAATTCTAAATTGAGAAATATTGGGCTTTTTCAGGATTAACTATTTAGCAGCTCCAGCCGAAAAACCGGCACTTCCCACATTCACCCAGTTTGCACCATCAAACTTCATTACTGTGGCTTTATCTCCATTTGCATTATCCCTATAAGCGACAAAAGGTGTTCCTGATGCATCCAATGCAAGGGAGGTGTAGTTAGCATATCCATCTGAAAAACCTGAACTTCCCACATTCACCCAGTTTGTGCCATCAAACTTCATTACTGTGGCTTTACTTCCATTTGCAGCATCCATATAAGCAACAAAAGGTGTTTCTGCGGCGTCCAATACAAGGGAGGGGAAGTAAGCCATATCAACCGAAAAACTGGGACTTCCCACATTCACCCAGTTCGCTCCATCAAACTTCATTACTGTAGCTTTATCTCCATTTGCATTATCCCTATAAGCGACAAAAGGTGTTCCTGCTGCATCTAATGCAAGGGTGGTGGAGAAAGCCAATCCTGCCGAAAAGCCAACTGTTCCTACTGGCTGCCACTGGGCTTGCAAGCCATAGCCTGTTAAAAAAAGAAAACCCATAAACAGGGTTTTAATAAGTTTGCTTTTCAATAAATAATTTAATTTATTCATCATTTTTTAAGTTATAAAAGTTAATATTAGAAAGGCTCATCTAAAATACTAAAAATCAACTTACTGAAAATGCTTTGCGGCAATTTAGAGATGGTCTTAATACTGCTTGTATTTTAATAATTTCATAAAATGCAATAAAACTCTTATGCCAAATAATGGTAAAAAAAGCAACCAAACTAAAATATTGCTACTTTTGTCTTGAATCAATTTTTTTGAAGATGAAGAATTTATTAAACATACTTCTGATACTGTTAGTTACTATTCCGGCAACGGCTCAATTTAAAGTACAAAAAGTAACTAATACTATTAATACAGCGCAGGAGGGGATGTATTATGCACTTCCTCAAACTGTTATCAGGTTGGATATTACTCTGGAAAGAATAGATCAGAAGCCAGGGCCTCTGTCCACATATTCTGAAGATTTTTTGGGTACTTCTAATTATATTAGTGAGAGCAATTATTTTTATAACTTGCTGGATGTGTGCGTTTCTTCCTTTGCCGAAGTTGACCCCGATCAAGTTTATTATTTGACATTTCCACCCCAGAAAACCAAGGACGATCCAGCAACTGATCTTCAACTTTCAAACATTGGTACATTGGTATCCTATAATGCAAGTGAGGGTTCAAATGAGCAACACCCTTATTCTTCTACGCTAAATCAAACAAATTTCTATTATCAGGGAGATGATAACTTTAGATATTTTGCTGATTACAACAGAAAAAAAGTTATTGATACAATAGTCAGGAAAATAACCATTGATACTATTACTATTGATAGATTTATTTTTAGGACAAACTGGACAAACTTAAGTGAAAAAGACAAGGCTAATGAGGCTGCGCTAAAAATCCAGAATATTAGAGAGCAGAGGTTTAATCTGCTTACAGGTTATCAGGAAGTAAATTATAGCGGAAGTATTGAGTATATGGACTTTCAGTTGAAGAAAATGGAAAATGAATATCTACAATTATTTCTTGGAAAGGAAGTTAGAAGCATAGAAACCTATACTATTTATGTTGTTGCAAAGCCGGGTGAAACAAGAAAAACTATTCTGGATATGGGAAATGGCAATACTATAGATTTAGATTTTGTTTTGCATGGAAATACAGCAAACTTACCTGAGAATCCACTTCAAAAGGAAAACCATATTTATTATAGAGTTCCTGAAAATACCACGGTAAATGTTAAATTCAAAAATAAGGTTCATAAGTCAGTAAATTTATTGGTTAGCCAGTTTGGAAAATTATCAATGGCAACACTAAATAATACTCAACTTTATTTTGATCCTCAAACGGGGAATTTGGTGAAATTGGTTAAAAAGTGATTTACTTGATGATTTTATAACTTTAAAAAATTGTAAAAGTTTAAGCGGTTAATGGTAAGGAATTTAGAATTTGGGTAATTGCTGCTAAAACCTTTTGGAACTTTTGCATTTTTTTCTCCCCACTTAAATTCGTATGCATTAATATTGTTGTCAATTACTTCTATCAGGTCAATTTCTTGCTTATCATAGGTTCTCCAAAAATAAAAGTTAGGGAAATTAATGAGGTAAAACTGTTTTTTCATTCTTTCTGCTATGCAGTAGTTTTCCCATAGTTTACCAATATCATCACGTAGGTCTGGCGGATTGAAATTAGAAATTATAGCATTTCTTATTCCATTGTCCCAGAAATAGAAACGGGGTGATTTGCTGATCTCTTTTCTTAGATTTTGACTAAATCCCTGTAGTCGGAAAATTACAAATGCTTTTTCAAGAATATCTAAATATCGCTGTACAGTTTTAACAGTTGTTCCAAGATTTTTTGACAATTCGTTATAAGATACATCATTTCCTATTTGAAAAGCAATTAGTTTAAGCAGGTTCATCACAAACAAACTATCTTTTACATTGTCTAATTGTAATATGTCTTTTAGTAAATAGCCATTGCGGATATTTTCAAGAATAAGACGCTTTTTCTTAGAACTTGTTTCGAGTTCAATTTGGGGATAAGAACCAAAAATTAAAAGTTCGGGGAACCTTTGGATGGCGTTCATGTAACCAACAGTAGTTTCACTAAGTGAAAAAGGGTAGAGCGTAAAAAATCTAGATCGACCAGTTAATGGTTCTCCAATTTTATTCTTTAAATCAAAGGAGGCAGAACCTGTTACAAAAACAGAGCATGTTGGGTTTGTGTCAACAAGTAATTTTAGGTTTTGTCCAATTTTAGGAATGTTTTGAGCCTCATCAACAAATAGCATGTCGTATCCAGAAACTAAATTTTTGAGAACTTCCTGTCGAAGAGAAGACAGAACTGTTGCAACATCAAAATCTTCGCCATTGAGCACCAATACTTTTTTGTTACTTAACTTTTGGATAATGACGTTCATTAGTGTGGTCTTGCCCGTGCGGCGTGCACCAAATAATGCAGTAACATGTCCAGGTTTAATATCCTCAATCAATTGATTTGTTATATACCTATTAATCATAATTTATATACTTGAGTCCACAAATTTACGTAAATTTGTAGACAATAAAAAATATCGACATTCTTTTGAGTACATAAAACTAGTTCTTAAACATCTTTGTTCTAGATTTTATTAAGGAGTAAATTTGTAAATTAGGCATCCTCGTTGAAAACGAGGACGAGAATATTTGGCTTAAAACAACAAATATCAATTGTCAAATTTCAAATAAAGCACAAAAATCAATATCAAAGACACAAACTTTTGATAGCACTTAAAGTGTAGTTTGGATTCGGTTTTATCGGATTTGAATTTTTTGAAAATTGGAGTTTATTTGTGTTTTGTTTTTTGTTTTTTGAAATTTCTGGTTTATCCACCTTAGATTATTGCTTTTCTAATCCTCACAAGTTTATCCAACAATCCTTCAAGTAAATCAAGTTTAAGCATATTTGCCCCATCTGATTTTGCTATGGCAGGATTTGGATGAGTTTCGAGGAAGATACCGTCAGAACCTGCTGCGATGCCTGCTTTGGCAATTAATTCTATCAATTCTGGCTTTCCACCTGTGAGGCCCGAAGTTTGGTTAGGTTGCTGCAGCGAATGGGTAATATCAAGAATTACAGGATAGCCTGTTTTTTGCATGGCTGCAATATTTCGGTAGTCAACAACCATATCGCCATAGCCAAACATATTACCACGCTCTGTAAGCATTATCTTTTCGTTTCCCACCGACTTTACTTTATCAACGGCAAACTGCATACTTTCTCCCGAAAGGAACTGGCCTTTTTTTATGTTTACGGTTTTACCGGTTTTACCGGCAGCAAGCAATAAATCAGTTTGTCGGCAAAGGAAGGCCGGAATTTGTAAAACATCAACATATTCGGCAGCAATTGCAGCCTCTTCGGCGGTGTGAATATCTGTTACTACCGGAATATTTAGTTTCTCAGAAATACTTTTTAAAATGTTGAGCGCCTTTTCATCGCCTATTCCTGAAAATGAATCCAGGCGTGATCTGTTGGCTTTTCGGTAAGAAGCTTTAAATACAAATGGAATTTCTAGTCTATTGGTAATTTCAAGAATTCTTTCAGCAATGGGCAGTGCCATTTCTTCATCCTCAATTACACAAGGTCCGGCAAACAAAAAGAAGTTATTAGTAGAAGTGTGCTTTATTCCGGGTATAATTTTATTTAAATCCATTTCCAATTATTTCGTATTAATTATTTGCGACACAAACTTACACAATTTACTAGATGCTGCGAATTAAACTAGAAAAAGATGCCACGAATGCACGAATGGATTTTGTTGGCGAATTAAACTAGAAAAAAAGATGCCGCGAATGCGCGAATGGATTTTATTAGTGAATTAGACTAGGAAAAGATGCCGCAAATGCGCGAATGGATTTTGTTGGCGAATTAAACTAGAAAAAAAGATGCCACGAAT
>JAOZNY010000024.1:4618-20996 GCA_029933565.1 Bacteroidales bacterium | reverse complement strand
TGCTTAAAATTATTGCCGGCCTGGACGATAAATTTCAGGGCCATGTAACATTCGATAAAGAATATAAAATTGGTTATCTGGCTCAGGAGCCAGAACTCGATGAAAGCAAAACAGTAAAAGAAATTGTTCAGGAAGGAGTACAACATATTGTTGATCTGGTTAAAAACTATGAAGAGGTTTCGGCAAAACTTGCTAATCCCATGGACGATGACACAATGATGAAAGTTATTGAGGAGCAGGGGGAATTATTGGAGAAGATGGAAGATTTAAATGCTTGGGACCTTGACCATACTTTAAATGTGGCCATGGAATCGCTCCGTTGTCCTGCCGATAATGTTAGCGTGGCTGTGTTATCTGGAGGAGAAAGGCGTAGGGTTGCACTTTGCCGATTGTTACTTAGCAAACCCGATATTCTATTACTTGATGAGCCTACCAACCATCTGGATGCAGAAAGTGTTCATTGGCTGGAGCAGTATTTAAAATCATTTCCAGGTACAGTAATTGCTGTTACACACGACCGCTATTTTCTTGATAATGTTGCCGGATGGATATTGGAACTCGACAGAGGTGAAGGAATTCCTTACCAAGGAAATTACAGTAGTTGGCTAGAGCAAAAAACGGCTCGCTTAGCACAAGAACAAAAAACCGAAAGCAAGCGACAGAAGATTTTAAAACGTGAACTTGAATGGGCGCGCATGGCTCCAAAAGCAAGGCATGCTAAAGGTAAAGCAAGATTACGTGCCTACGATTCGCTGAGCAATGCAGAAGTAAAAGAAAAAGAGGATAACCTTGAACTTTACATTCCACCCGGACCTCGCTTAGGTGACTCCGTTATTGAAATAGAAAACCTAAGAAAAGGCTACGACAATCGTCTGCTGATGGATGATTTAAGTTTCTCAATTCCCAAAAATGCAATTGTTGGAATTATCGGTCCAAATGGGGTTGGTAAATCAACACTTTTTAGGATGATTATGGGAGAGGAGCAGCCTGATGGAGGCAGTATTAAAATTGGAAGTACCGTTCAACTGGCCTATGTTGACCAGTCGCATAAGGATTTAATACCTGATAAAATGATTATCGAAGTTATTAGCCAAGGCAATGAATTTATACAAATTGGCAATACTAAAATAAATGCCAGAGCCTATCTTGGTCGTTTTAATTTTACAGGTGGCGACCAGCAGAAAAAAGTTGGTGTGCTTTCAGGTGGAGAGAGAAATCGACTACATCTGGCAATTACACTTAAAGAAGGCGGCAACGTTATTCTACTGGATGAGCCTACCAACGACATTGATGTAAACACATTGAGAGCACTGGAAGAAGCCATTGAAAATTTTGCCGGATGTGTACTGATGATTTCTCACGACAGATGGTTTGTTGATAGGTTGGCAACTCACATATTGTCCTACGAGGATGATGGCAACTGGAAATTTTTTGAAGGCAACTTTAGCGATTACGAAATCAACAAAAAAGAAAGGCTTGGGGATATTTCTCCTAAACGACCAAGGTTTAAGAACCTGCTGTAAATTGGTCTAACTTAAGAATATTTCCTTAGTAAATTATTGTTCTATTTTTTTTAGTAGGGCTTCAAGGTAAGGAATATCTGTTTCAATTGTTTTCCAAATAACATCGACATCAACACCCATATAATCATGGATTAGTTTGTCACGCATGCCTGCCATTTCTCTCTAGGGTATTTCATGATATGTTGATTTTAAATTTTCAGAAATATTTTTTGTTGCCTCACCTATAATTTCAATATTACGGATAACAGCATCTTGAATCATTTCATTTTTCTCAAAATCATTTTTGGAAATATCTTTTGTATAATTTTTGATTCTTAATATCGAAAGTAGAATATGCTCTATGTATGCAAGATCATCTTTCATGCTTCATAAATTATTTGAAGATCTTGATAAATGCTTTTTTTAACACGATGATTAATTACGGCTCCTTCTGTTACCAAGTCGACTTTTACACCAATTTTATCTGATAATTCATTTTCGATTTTCAATAATTGCAACAAAGAAAAATGTTCTTGAAATCTAACTAATATATCAATATCGCTTTCCTTAGAATCATCACCTCGTACAAATGACCCAAAAAGACCAACAAATTCTGGTTTGTAATTTTTAAGGTAACTTAATATTATATTTTGCATCTCTTGGCGTGACATAATGCAAATATACGGATTAGAATTTACAATCTTAACCTTAACCTAAAACTTAGCCTTAACCTCTAACTCAAAAAATTACCCGGAGGAGTTTCACCAGATACATTTGATCGCTGATAGGTTTTTTCAATTATTGCCCTTTTTTCTTCATCGCTGTATTTCGACCAATTTCCAATTTCTTCGCCTGTTCGGCGACAGCCGAAGCAAAGGTCGTTTGAATCACGAAAACATTGTTTTATGCAAGGGGAATGTACTTCTGGCATATTTTATTATTTTGGATGTCAAAGAAACAAAAAAGTTTTAATGTAACAATAAGTACTCCAGGCACTCTAAGTGCTTTAGACACTTTAAGTACTTAGTAACTAAATCATCCTCAACAACCTTAGTGCAATATCAATGGTTTTAACACCATCAAAAACAAGAGTGAGTTTATCATTCTTTTCCTTCATACTTGAAGCAGATGGGTAAACTTTCATAAATTCCAAAACTCTTCCAAAAGCATCAGAGCCAAAATATTCTGAGTCGCGCTCACCCGTAAAGTGGCCTCTCATACGATTGTTTTTGATAGTAAGTTTCTCAAATCCAATTTTCTTTGCCAGCCACCTCAATCTAATAGTGTTAATGAGAGCATTAGTTTCAACGGGCAAATCCCCAAAACGGTCTTTAAGCCTGAGTTGATAATCATCAAGTCCCTGCTCATCTTCAATGGCATCGAGTTCCTTATAAAGTGAAAGTCTTTCTGAAGAAGAAGTAACATAATAATTTGGGATCATAATTCCTAAGTCGCTCTCAAACTGACATTCCTTAACGAAATCTTGCTTCTTCAGTTCTTCTTCAAACAAATCCTTAAACTCTGTTTCCTTTAGTTCCAATAATGCTTCATCAAGTATCTTCTGATACATTTCAATACCAATTTCAGAAATAAAACCACTTTGCTCAGCACCCAAAATATTTCCTGCACCACGAATGTCAAGATCGCGCATTGCGATATTGAAACCACTACCAAGATCTGAATACTCGCCAATTGCTTTCAACCTTTTTTGTGCTTCACTCGTTAACGAGGCCGGAGGTGGTGAAAGTAAATAGCAAAATGCCTTCTTATTTGAACGCCCTACCCTACCACGCAATTGATGCAAGTCGCTAAGGCCATAATTTTGAGCATCATTTATAATAATTGTGTTGGCATTTGGAATATCAAGTCCCGATTCGATAATTGTAGTTGCCAGCAGTACATCGTACATGCCATCAATAAAATCAAGCATTACTTTTTCCAACTTCTTTCCATCCATTTGTCCGTGACCAATGCCTATTCGTGCGCCCGGCACAAACCTCTTCAGCAAGTCATAAACATCCATTATATTCTGCACACGGTTGTGAACAAAGAAAACCTGTCCTCCTCTGGCAAGTTCATATTCAATACTTTCCTTAATTAGTTCTTCTCCAAAAGACCTGATTTCTGTTTGAATTGGATGACGATTAGGAGGAGGCGTATTAATTATTGAAAGATCGCGGGCACCCATTAATGAAAACTGCAGAGTGCGTGGAATTGGTGTTGCTGTCAGTGTAAGTGTGTCGACATTAGCTTTAAACTGCTTTAGTTTTTCCTTGGCAGAAACTCCAAATTTCTGTTCTTCATCAATAATAAAAAGACCTAAATCCTTAAACTCAACATCTTTGCTCAAAATCCGGTGTGTGCCAATAATAATGTCGAGTTTCCCATCCCTTAACTTTGTAAGTGTTTCATTTTGTTGAGCCGTAGTTTTAAAACGATTAATATAATCGATGTTGACCGGAAAATCGGCCAAACGCTTGCTAAAAGTCTTAAAATGCTGCAAAGCCAAAATGGTAGTAGGAACAAGTATTGCCACCTGCTTACTGTCAGTAACTGCCTTAAAAGCAGCCCTTATTGCAATTTCTGTTTTTCCAAATCCCACATCACCACAAACCAATCTATCCATTGGGTTTTCGGCTTCCATATCCATTTTTACATCTTGCGTCGACTTAAACTGATCGGGCGTATCTTCGTAAATAAACGAAGCTTCCAATTCATTTTGCAAATAAGTGTCGGGCATAAAAGCAAAGCCTTTTGATGCCTTTCGTTTGGCATAAAGTTTTATGAGATCGCGGGCAATATCCTTAACCCTCGATTTGGTTTTGTTTTTTAATTTATTCCATGCCCCTGAGCCAAGTTTATTAAGTACGGGAGGTGTGCCATCCTTTCCTACATATTTTGAAATGCGATGCAATGAATGGATACTGATGTAAAGCAAGTCACTGTTTTTGTAGATCAACCTTATGGTTTCCTGTTTCTTACCATCATTATCAATAATTTGCAATCCATCAAAACGACCAACGCCATGATCAATATGGGTAACAAAATCACCGGCCTGCAAGTCGTAAAGTTCTTTTAAAGATATGGCTTCCTTGCGGCCAAATCCCTCACGAAGATGGAATTTATGATATCGGTTGAAAATTTGATGGTCGGTATAGCATGTAAGTTTAAGGTCTTTGTCGATAAAACCTGAACTAAGACTCAGGTTTAAGGATGTGAAATGAGCCTTACCAGCATCGGGATTATCCTGTTGTATATCCTCAAAAATTGTATAAATCCTCTCCGATTGTTTAGGGTTATCAGTTAAAATAAAATTATTGAATCCATCAGAAGATTTCAGTCCCAAATCATTAATCAGTAAATCAAAATTGTTGTTGAAGGCCGGCTGTGGCGACTGATTGAATATTATTATTTCGGCATCGTTAAAATAGTTACCCCTTCCAAATTCTATGGCTGTAAATCCTTCAAGGTCACTTTTCAGTTTAAGTCCTTCAAGAAATAAATCTTCGGGCTTTATTCGCTCGCTACCGTCAGTAAGGTTATCAAATATTTCATTTGCTCTTGTAAACTCATCCGTCACCTTTTGAATACAAAGTTCAATATCATCGAACCACAAATATGTTGAAGAAGGAATATATTCCATGAAACCAACACGCTTTTCAAGAATTGTCCTATCCTGTACATTTGGCAACAAACTAATGTTGTTAAGTGGCTTAAGCGATAACTGGCTCGCCGGGTCAAAGGTTCTGATACTTTCCACCTCATCACCAAAAAACTCAATGCGATAAGGATTTTCATTGGAGTAGGAAAAAACATCCACAATCCCTCCCCTTATTGCAAACTGCCCCGGTTCGGCAACAAAATCAACCACATCAAAGTTAAACTCAATCAGCAAGTCGCTAATAAAATCCAGCGAAACCTCTTCCCCCTTGCGCAGTTTCATAATATTTTTTGAGAGATAACGCTTAGTAATAACTTTTTCAGCAAGCGCTTCAGGGTAAGTAACAACAATCGTTTTTCTGGTTCCTTCCAGAAACCTATTCATTACCTCGGTTCGCGAAAGCTGGTAGGCTGCATCAAGTTTCTCAGGCTCATAAGGACGTTTGTAGGTTGTTGGAAAAAATAATACTCTTTTCTTATTGTATTCAGTTTCCTGTTCTGCAAACAGATTTTCTAAATCATTATAAAAATATGCTGATTGTTCTTTGTCGGGCAATACAACTAGATGCTGCTGTTTCCCTGTATTATCGAATATTGAAGCAATGGCTAGCGCATTGGCTGAGCCAATAAGACCCTGAATACTAATGTGTTTTTCCTTATTGTTCTCGAAAACTCCTATTAATTGGTTCAAACTTTTGCTCCGGCGGAAAAGCGATATCAGATCTTTATGCTGCATGGGGCAAAAATAAATTCAAATTTGTTATTGACCTAATTATTGAGACTTAACATTGCATCTTAATCCATTAAAAAGTAAAATTCGTAAATTATATGTAATAAAACATTTTATGAGCAGCTTAATTAGTTTCTTGTAAATTTGCAGCAAATCTTTATTAAAAACTTATGAATCATAACAGGAACTCAAAATACAGTCAGCAAGACTTTGAGAAAAATCTGAAATACTTAAACTTGCTTTCCGACAAATTTCCTTCAATACAAGAGGCTAGTACGGAGGTAATCAACCTTTCGGCGATTATGAATCTCCCAAAGGGTACTGAGCATTTCCTTACAGATATTCATGGGGAATACGACACTTTCAGTCATGTACTGGCAAATGCTTCAGGAGTTGTAAAACGCAAGATTGATGAAGTATTTGGCAAAACTCTTAGGAAAAAAGAGAAAAGCCTTATGGCCACACTTATTTACTATCCAAAAGAAAAACTTGAACTTGTACTGAAGAATGAAGAAGACACTGGTGAATGGTTTGCAATTACACTACAGAGGCTTGCAAAAGTAGCAAGGGCCTCAGCATCAAAATATACCCGCTCAAAAGTACGTAAGGCAATGCCAAAAGATTTTGCCTATATTATTGATGAACTTTTGAACGAAAGCGGTGAGGAAAAAGAAGAATATTTTGAGGGTATTATTAATACAATCATAAGTATCGACCGAGCCGAACCATTTATAATAGCAATTTGTAATTTTATCCAGAGATTATTAATCGACAGACTCCATATTATTGGTGATATTTACGATCGTGGACCAAGTGCCGAAAAGGTAATGGATCGTCTTATCGAGCATCATGCTGTTGATATTCAGTGGGGAAACCACGACATTATTTGGATGGGAGCAGCCTCAGGCAATTTAGCCTCAATTGCAAATGTTATCCGAATATCGCTTAGATACAACAATATTGATACTCTCGAAGATGCTTACGGCATTACAATGATGCCACTGGCAACCTTCGCAATGAAAAAATACAAAAACGATAATTGTGATTGTTTTTATCCAAAAGGCAAAACAGAGGCCAGCCAATTGGAGATGATTAAGCAAATGCATAAGGCAATCAGTATTATTCAGTTTAAACTGGAAGGGCAGATTATTAAAAGAAATCCTAATTTCCAGATGGAAGATCGACTACTTCTCGACAAGGTTGACTATAAAAAAGGAACTATAAAAATTGAAGGTAATACTTATGACCTTCTTGACAACTACTTCCCAACTATCGATACAGAAAACCCTTATGATCTTTCTCCTGAGGAAACCGAACTTATGGAGAAGTTAAGTTCCAGTTTTAAAAACAGTATGCGCCTTCAAAATCACATTGAATTTTTGTTTTCAAATGGCAGCATGTACTTAACTTACAATTCAAACTTACTTTACCATGGCTGTGTGCCCATGAACGAAGATGGCAAGTTTGAAAAATTTGAAATTGATGGGGCAAAATATGCAGGTAAAGAACTTTGTGACCATTTTGACCGTGCAATTAGAAATGCCTACCAACGAAGATTGAAACCCAGAGATGAAAACCAAAATCTGGACTATAGTTGGTATTTATGGTGCGGATCCGTTTCTCCATTGTTTGGAAAACAAAAAATGACAACATTTGAAAGGTATTTTTTAAACGATAAATCTGTACAAAAAGAAGCCCGGAATGATTACTACAAACTTGCCTACGAAAATGAAAAAGTCTGCGATTTTATTTTGGAAGAATTTGGGCTTGACCCCGATGAATCGCATATTGTGAATGGACATGTGCCAGTGAAAGTAAAAAAAGGAGAAAGCCCGATTAAGGCAAATGGTAAACTATTTGTTATTGATGGCGGAATGTCAATTCCTTATCAGTCGGTTACAGGAGTTTCGGGTTATACTTTAATCTTTAATTCCTACGGTTTGGTTTTGGTTGAGCATAAGGAGTTTGGAACCAAACAGGAAGCCGTGAAAAACGAAAAAGATATTATCTCCGACAGAATATTTATTGAGCGTAATGCCAAAAGAAAGCAAGTAAGTCATACCGATGTTGGGAAAGTACTTCAAGCGCAGGTTAACGATCTGAAAATGCTTTTAGCGGCTTTTAGGGAAGGTTTAATAAAAGAAAGATTTTAATACAAATGATAAGGGTTTTTAAATTTGGCGGTGCTTTAATGAAGGATGCCAAAGGCATCAGCAAGGTTGCTACTATAATTGAAGAATATAGTTGCGAGCCTTTGGTTGTGGTGGTCTCGGCACTTGGAAAAACTACAAATGCACTTGAAAACCTTCTCAAATTGTCGCTCTCTGGAAAAATGGAAGAACTTCAGCAAGCGTACTTTAATCTCAAATCGTGGCATCTAGCTATTGTAAATAATTTATTCGACAATAAAATTGAAGTTGCAAACACTGTTGAAGAATGCTTTAGGGATTTATGGGATTCACTGAACAAAAAGTATCCTGACCAGTATTTTGCCTACGATCAAATTGTGGGCTATGGCGAAAACCTTTCAACCCTGATTATTTGCCATTGGCTAAAAGAAAAAAACGTTGCAGTAAGAAATATATCATCATGCAAAATAATTACAACAAACAGTGATTTTACCAATGCAGCAATAAATTGGAAATATACTGCAAAAGCAATTGAATCGCAACTAACCCCCTGTCTAGAAAATAATCAAGTTGTGGTAACTCAAGGCTTTACAGGTGCTGATGAAAAAGGAAACTGCACCACTCTGGGTCGGGAAGGTTCAGACTTTACAGCAGCAATTTTAGCAAATGTATTGGATGCCGACGAAGTTACTATTTGGAAAGATGTACCCGGACTAATGAATGCCGATCCCAATAGGTTTGACAATACTGTTAAACTTGATAAAATTTCTTATTACGAAGCAATTGAACTTGCTTTCTATGGTGCTTCCATAATCCATCCTAAAACAATTCAGCCTCTTAAAGAAAAAAATATTCCACTAAACGTGAAATCATTCGAGAATCCGGTTTCAAAACCTTCGATAATTTCAGACGACACCTCAGAAGATGATGCTATCCATAAAATTATTGTAAAAGATAATCAGGTATTGCTTAGTATTACTTCGAAAAATCTGGATTTTATTTCTGAAGAAAATCTGACCGTGATTTTTAAGTGCTTTAGCAAAAACAAAATTCATATCAACCTTATGCAAAACTCTGCAGTAAGTTTCTCGGTATGTTTCGATTTTCAAAATTCAAAACTTGAGGCACTTATAAAAGAACTTGACAATAAGTTTTCAATTCGCTATAACACTTCACTCCAACTAATAACAATACGACATTATTCCGACGAATTAATTAGAGATCAAACTTCAAACCGAAAAGTGTTTCTGGAACAAAAGAGCAGGTCAACAGTACAATTATTGCTAAGATAAAAAACGCTCTACCCCAAATAAATGGAACAGAGCGTTTTCTGTTAAATAACATAATATTACCTAACAATTACTTTTCTTGTAATGTTCTCGCTACCTTTGTAAATTCTTACAAGATAAACTCCTGATCCATAGGAATTCATATCTAATTTTGAATATTGATTATGTTCAATTGAAATTATCTTTTGTCCAACTAAACTAACAACTTCTATTTGGGCATTATCCCAATTTTCATCTGTTTTAACAATTATACTTTTTGCTGAGGCATAAATCTTTGGTTCAGATTTTTCTATTTCATCTCCAATTCCAACTACACCCCAGTCTTCCAATTTAATATCATCCAAAAAGGCACCATATCCAACAGGGCTTGTCAAATGAAAACCAAGGAAAATAAGTGTATCGGCATTAGGAATAATTAAGCCCTCACCTTCGGCCCAATCAGCCTGAGTCATATCATCATCTTCAAGGATCAAATTTGTAAGATCTTCAACATTTGGTGAATACCCCCAGTAAACACTCATGCTCTCGCTATGGCCCGGGATAAAACCTTTATAAAAGAAGGTAGCATTATATTCATTTCCATCAACAACAATAAAAGGTGGTGAAACAAACCAGTTGTCGTATTCAAACTCCACAAGACCATTGTCGTAATAACATGACATTGCCATATTTCCTGTATGCGAAATCAAGTTAGTACTCAGCCATTTTTGATCGGAGTAATTGTAGGTTTGCCAAAACTCTGGTATATCTGGCTTAGAAACTTCCTCAACACCTTGCTCATATGGAAAAACTGAAATACCACCCATAGTTGTAAACGACCAAATATCGTCACAACCACTTGCTGTTCCATGATTATTGGTAGGAATAACTTGTAAATAATAAGTTGTGCTTCTATTCATGAAATACGAGAAACTATTATTCACAATATGTTCCCCATTGTACACATTGGTTGGTGTAGTTGTTCCTCCACCATCAGTACCAAAATAAACATTGTAACCACTTGCAAAGAGCGCAGGTGCCCATGTTACAATATGATTTAAGAATGCATCGGTTCCACCATCAACTGGACTTTCAAGGTCGCTGCTACACTCTGGTGCAACTGTATAATCCTCTATGCCACTAATAATTATTGAAAATGCCTGACTACCACCTGCAAGTGATCCATCATAGTCAACAATAATCGTATAGTTTCCACCATCGGCATTATCAATTTCTACTTTTTCAACATTGTCAACAAAGTTTTTTGCCCAGTTTGTGGCTGCTGCCGAAGGGTCATCGCGATCTAGTTGCCAAGGATAATAATTATTCTTTCCTTCGTCTTCTATCGTCAAATCCAAATCATTTACAAGCATTGGATCATTCGGGTCAAGTTGTGGAGCTGCCGGTGTACCCGGAACATCAGTCCAGCAAATTGTTACTTTAAAATCAGTTCCAGCAGGAACATAAACTTCCCTTGAATACTGGTTTCCTGTAGTAAGTTCAAGTTCATCAATTACATTCTGACCAACATCATCAGAAATTACTTGAGCCGCACGTTTCGAATTCATCAAACCCCATCCAAACATATAGTCAGGTCCCGGATAATCACCTGCTTCATCAGTGGTGTGCAATGCAAGCCCCTTTAGAGTAGCAGCCAGCATTGGTATATCATTATGAGTTTCTTGATAATGAAATTGCAACATTGCCAATGAACCAGACACATTTGGTGCCGACATTGAGGTTCCGTTGCTAGATCCATAATCTGAATCACTTCCATCCATGGTTGAATAAACACCCACACCTTTACCAACAATATCAGGTTTTATACGTCCATCATCAGCAGGACCCCAGCAGGAAAAACTACTCATGTTAACACTATTTGGACCTTCGTATTCCAAAACCTCGTTAACAGCACCAACTGTCATAATATTCTTAGCTACTCCTCTTGTTCCAATACAATCGTAGCCATCATCACCACCATCATTTTCATGTTCGCCATTCGATGGTCCGTCTCCTCTGTCATTTCCAGCTGATTTAACAATAAGATAGTTGGGGGCATTCCATGCAATCTGATCCCAGGCTTTTGCATCATTATCGTAAAAACCAAATTTATAATCTTCATTGGGGTCAACATTTGAATTACCATGCCAGGTCCAATTACCATTGTCATGATTCCATCCCCTGATAAATCCATAAGAATGATTAGAAACCTCAAGTCCGTTTGCCGCTGCTGCTGCCATTTCTGCGTCATCAGCCGACCATTGCCAATATTTTAAATTTCCACCATAAAGTGCTCCTTTGGCATCGCCAACAACACCTGCTGCAATCATAGTACCTGCTACATGGGTTGCGTGGTAATGAGTTGAGTAATTTCCATCTTGGTTATAGGCTCTTGAAATACCATCATCCATAAACTCCTGATGCGATTTTCTCACGTGTCCTGCGTCCCATTCTCCCAACTGAAAATAACCTTCGCCTGTATAATCTAAACCTGTGCTTCCACCAACCCAAAGTTCACTAACTCTTGTTGTTTTTGAAGCACCAAGATTATCTGTAACAAAAAATATTGGTTTACCATCGCGAACATCTACAAGTTCAATTACACGGCCATCCTCTGTTTCTTGCCATACTTCCATATTGTTTTCCTGAGCGTAAATCATTACCTTTTCATGGGCAATATCCCATTCCGATTTAAACTGGTTCGAAAGTTCTGTCAAGGCTTCTACATTAGTTACGTTTTGTGCAACTAATTGAATTCCTGCCATTAAGGCGATAATTAATAAAAATTTAGTAAGTTTTTTTTTCATATTTAATTGTTCTTAAATTTTTCTATTATTCTGTCAACAAAATTAACCATTATTACTTTATAATCTCGAAACAAAAACATCCACAATGAGATTATAAATTCTAAGACGTTTAAAATAGGTTTACCTTACAATAAAATTCACTTTTTAAAGGACATTTCCATTTCTCATTTATTATATTTGCCGACAAATAATAAAGACAAAAAAATGAAGGAATCAGTTGCAATAATATGTGGAGGAGGACCGGCACCGGGGATAAATTCAGTAATAAGTTCAGTTGCTTTAGTTTTTCTAAAATCAGGTTTTAAAGTACTGGGTGTGAATGAAGGATATAAAGGGCTATTTGCTGAAGATCCTGATGTAGTTGACATTGACTTTAAATTTGCCGATTCGATACACAATCAAGGAGGTTCTGCATTACAGATGAGCAGGCATAAACCAAAAGATGAAGAGTTTACAACTAAATTTTTTCTTGACAACAATGTACAACTTTTAGTAACCATTGGTGGTGACGACACAGCATCGACAGCAAACAGAGTTTCAAAATTTTTAAGAGAAAACGATGTAAGTATTCAAAATATACATGTTCCAAAAACCATTGACAACGACCTTCCATTGCCTGAAGGGACTCCAACTTTTGGTTACCAATCGGCAAAACAGGAAGGTGTTAGAATTTCGCAAACTGTTTACGAAGATGCGCGAACAAGCGGCAACTGGTTTGTGGTTGCGGCAATGGGTCGTGAGGCAGGACACCTTGCTTTTGGCATTGGGGCTGCCAGTCATTTTCCAATGATTATTATCCCTGAAATGTTCAATAAGACTAAAGTTAGTTTCGAGAAAATCACAAAACTTATTATTTCGTCAATTGTTAAACGTAAGATAAGGGGCATCGACTACGGTCTGGCAATTGTTAGCGAGGGTGTTTTCCATTTTATGGATGATGAGGAAATTATTGGTTCAGGAATTACATTTACCTACGACGATCATGGTCATCCGGAATTAGGAAATGTCAGCAAAGCACATATTTTTAATATTTTGCTTCAGCAAAAACTAAAAGAACTTAACATAAAAGTAAAAAGCCGTCCGGTAGAATTGGGATACGAATTGAGGTGTGTTACTCCAACGGCCTTCGATCAACTGTACTGTGGACTTTTGGGTTATGGAGTTAAAAAACTCTACGATGAAGGCAGGACAGGCTGTATGGTTACTACCGATAATAATGGTGTTGTTAAGCCTCTTTACCTTGAGGATGTAGAAGATGAGAACGGAAAAATTAAACCACGACTGGTAAATATTGAGGGCGAGAAGCAAAAACTAATATTTGAATATGGTCTGCAATATATTGAGCCGGGAGACTACGAAGAGGCAAAAGAATACTTATCAAACCCCAAGGAATATGATTTCAGGGAAATTCTTAAATGGTAGTATTTAGGTGTTGAATATCAATAAATAGCACTTTTTCTTTTACTTTAAAAAAACATATCTTATTTTCGCAAATTACAACACAGTAAAAGATGGCTGTTAGCCTAAATTGTTTGTGGTTTTCTAAAGAAGAATAATATAGATAATATTTACAAATTTACAAATACAAATGTGGCAGTTTATAGTTAGGGTAATACTCAGAAACCGCATAAGCATTCTAGTAATAATCGGTCTTTTAACAGCGATTATGGCTTATCTAGGTTCAGGAGTTAAGATGTCGTATGAAATGGCCAGAATGCTGCCAAAGTCCGACTCCATAAATGTAGAATACGAAAAATTCAAAGAAGAATTTGGTCAGGATGGAAGCGTTATTTTCGTTGCTGTTCAGGATCCAGATCTTTATTCGCTTGAGCATTACCGCGACTGGTATGAATTAAGCAATAGCGTTAATGAAATACATGGTGTTGAAGAAGTTATTTCTACTGCACGCATGTATAGGCTTATTAGAAATGATGATAAAAAGAAATTCAATTTCTCACCAATAATTTCTCAACTACCCCAAACGCAGTCAGAAGTTGATTCGTTAAAGCATATCATTTATGGTTTACCTCTTTATGTTGGCAGGCTTTTTAATCCTGAGACCGAGGTAACCTTAATGATGATTACCCTTGATAAGAAAGTACTCAATTCCAAAAAGAGAATTCCATTAATCAAAGGGATAAAAGAAGAAATAGATGTTTATGGCGAAAAGTATAATATTGATATAAAATACTCGGGCCTGCCCTACATAAGAACAGTTACTTCAAAAAAGATACAAGATGAATTATTGCTATTTGTTTTACTAAGCCTTGCAATAACTTCATTCCTTTTATTTGTTTTATTCAAATCGGTACGAGCTGTTGTATTTTCGATGCTTGTGGTAATAATTGCAGTAATTTGGGTGTTGGGAACTACTGCTCTTTTCGGCTATAAAATTACTATCTTAACAGGCATATTGCCTCCTCTGTTAATTGTAATTGGGGTAGAAAATTCCATATTCCTTTTAAACAAATACTTAAGCGAATACCGTGAACATGGCAATAAGGTAAAGGCATTGTCGCGCATGATTTCCAGAATAGGAAATGCCAATCTTCTCACTAACGCAACAACAGCGGTTGGTTTTGCAGCATTTATAATTACCAGCAACGAACTTTTGGTTGAATTTGGAATTATTGCATCTTTAAATATTTTGATAACCTACTTATTATCGCTATTGCTGATGCCAATTCTTTTTAGTTTCTTTCCAACTCCAAAAAGCAAGCATCTTAAGCATCTTGATAAAAGTTTAATAAGTAAGGTTTTAGAAAAGGTAGCAATCATTGTTCAAACAAAAAGAAAGTTAATTTACACAATTACAATTATTGCTTTTATCGGTGGAATTATTGGTATTACCATGTTAAAGACTACCGGAAATATAGTAGATGATATTTCGAAGAAAGACAAACTTTACAAAGACATGATCTTCCTTGAACAGAATTTTAATGGGGTAATGCCTTTGGAAATTACTGTTGACACAAGGAAGAAAAAAGGTATTCTCAGAATGTCAACTATCAAAAAACTCGAACAATTACAGGATACACTTGCAACCTACCCTGAATTTTCACTTCCAGTTTCCATTGTTGAAGTTATCAAATCAGCCAAACAGGCATTTTACCGTGGTAAAACCGAAATGTATTCCTTACCAAACAATCAGGAAAAGAATTTTATTTTATCCTATGTTCCAAACCTTGAAAGTAAGGACAAATCGATAATGAACTCTTTTGTTGACGAAGACCTTAGTAAGACACGAATTTCAATACAAATGGCCAATATTGGCACCAACGATATTGAAAGAATATTGAGCGATCTTAAACCAAAAATTAATGCCATTTTCCCTCCCGACAAATACGATGTACAACTAACAGGGACAAGTGTTGTATTTTTAAAAGGGACAAATTACCTTGTGAGAAATCTGTTCAGTTCGCTTTTGCTTGCCATAGTAGTAATTACACTTCTTATGGCCCTCATTTTCTCTTCTTTCAGGATGATTATGATCTCACTTATCCCCAACATAATTCCTCAAGTATTAACAGCAGGAATGATGGGTTATTTTGATATCCCCATAAAACCATCAACTATACTCATCTTTAGTATTGCTCTTGGTATTAGTGTCGACAATACAATACATTTTCTGTCGAGATACCGATTGCAACTTAAACTCAACAACTGGAGAATAAAAGAGTCGGTTTTGGCTGCACTTAGCGAAACTGGCTATAGCATGATTTATTCAGCTATTGTTCTTTTCTTTGGGTTTTCAATTTTTACTCTATCCTCATTTGGAGGAACTGAAGCTCTTGGGTATCTGGTTTCATTTACCTTATTTATTGCACTGTTCTCAAATATATTTGTACTGCCATCACTCCTACTTTCTCTCGACAAAAAACTTATAACAAAATCGTTTAAGGAATCATCATTAGAGGTATTTGACGAAGAAGACCATTTGGATATTGATAAAGTTATTGGAGAAGAATTAAAAAAGGAAGAAAGGAATAAAACAAAATATAAAAAACTATAAATAAATGAAACGAGCCATGATAAATTGTTCTCTCATCAAGGGGATGAAATTGGTGAGTTCCATGTGACCATTGAAAATAAAAATATAGATACATGAAAGGAATTATACTGGCAGGTGGTGCAGGAACACGACTTCATCCACTAACAAGGGCAGTTAGCAAGCAATTGATGCCCATCTACGACAAACCAATGATTTACTATCCACTGTCAATTCTAATGATGGCTGGAATTCGTGAAATTTTAATTATATCGACCCCTGAAGACTTGCCAA
>JAOZNY010000024.1:0-4518 GCA_029933565.1 Bacteroidales bacterium | reverse complement strand
ATGATGGCTGGAATTCGTGAAATTTTAATTATATCGACCCCTGAAGACTTGCCAAATTTTGAAAAACTTTTTGGTGATGGAAAAGAACTTGGACTTAGTTTTAGTTATAAAGTTCAGGAAATTCCAAATGGACTTGCACAAGCCTTTGTTTTAGGAGAAGAATTTATTGGAAAAGATAAAGTATCGCTGGTTTTGGGAGATAATATTTTTTATGGCAGTGGTCTTCAGGAACTCTTGATTTCAAACAATGATCCTGTTGGCGGAGTGGTTTATGCCTACCACGTAAAAGATCCTGAAAGATATGGAGTGGTTGAATTTGATGATGAATTCAATGCTATTTCAATTGAAGAAAAACCTGAGAATCCCAAGTCCAATTATGCTGTTCCCGGTCTTTATTTTTACGATAACTCAGTTGTGGAAGTCGCCAAAAATATAAAGCCAAGTGCCAGAGGTGAATATGAAATTACCGACATTAACAAATATTATCTTGAAAACAATAAGTTAAAGGTTGGAATACTGGGAAGAGGAACCGCCTGGCTGGATACCGGAACATTCAAATCGCTTATTCAGGCCTCTCAATATGTTGAGGTAATCGAAGACCGACAAGGATTAAAAGTTGGCTGTATTGAAGAGATTGCCTACAACAAAGGATTTATTGATGCACAACAACTTGAAAATTTAGCCCAACCACTATTAAAAAGTGGCTATGGAGAATATTTAATGGATTTATTGAAATAATATAAAATGCACAGTTTTGAAGAACTTCTGTCAATTTTTGAGGACAGACTTAAACAAGAGAAATTTTCAAGAGAACCCGAAGAATTATATTCTCCCATAAATTATACTCTTGCTCTGGGCGGAAAACGAATTAGGCCGGTTCTTACACTTATGGCTTGTGATATGTTTGGTGGCGATATTAACGAGGCATTACCCCAGGCAATTGCCATAGAAATGTTTCATAATTTCACATTAATTCATGATGATATTATGGACAATGCCCCAATTCGCAGAGGCAAGCAAACAGTTTATAAAAAATGGTCGCCCAATATTGCAATCCTATCTGGCGACACCCTGTTTGCCTATGCTTACCAATATGCTCAAAAAGCCGATAAAGACGTTTTACAGGATGTTCTAAGTGTATTCAACCAAACTGCCATTGAAGTTTGTGAGGGCCAGCAATACGACCTAAACTACGAAACCCGTAATGATGTTAGTGTGGAAGAATACATTAATATGATCAGGTTGAAAACAGCCGTACTTTTTGGTGCCAGTCTTAAAATAGGAGCCATAATTGGTGGTGCCAAACCAATAGAAGCTGACAAACTTTATAGTTTTGCTTTGAGCATTGGTCTTGGTTTTCAGTTAAAGGACGATTTACTCGATACTTTTGGCGACGAGGCTGTATTTGGTAAAAAACCCGGTGGTGACATTTTAAGCAATAAAAAAACATTTCTTTACTTAAAGACACTTGAACTGGCAGATACAAAAACCAGAGAAAAACTCATCTCTCTTTATAATTCTGATAATAAAAATGAAGAAGAGAAAATAAATAGTGTAAAAACAATATTTAAGAATCTTAATATTGATGAAATTACTGAAAGGGAGATTGACCGCTATTTCGATGCAGCAAATATTGACTTAAATAGTCTGGATGTAAGTGTTAATATAAAAGCCGAACTTTATAATCTAGCTCATAAAATGATTCACCGAGATAGTTGATTAAGCGTTTTCTAATTTATCCAGTTTCAAACTAAGATCCTCCCATTCCGAATACTTTTGCTTTAAGTTGTCATTTAGTAAGTCGTGCTGTTTAAATAGAATACCCGACTTAAAATCTTCAGAGAATTTTTCGGGTTGGGAAAGTTTTTGATTTACAATTTCAACAGTTTCTTCTATTGCTGCTATTTTATCTTCACACAAACCAATGTCCTTTTTTAGTTTTCTGAGTTTTTTGTCTTTTTCCTTTTTCTTTTCCCAACTTATCTTTTTGGAAGTAGATTTCTTCTCAGTTTGATTATTTGATAAAACAGAAGTATTAAATAGTATCTCCTGCTTTCTCTTGTCGAGAAAATACTGGATATCTCCTAGATATTCCTTTATTCCCTTATTCCTGAATTCCAGACTCCTATTGGTAAGGCCAGCCAGAAAATCCCTATCGTGAGACACAATTATTAAAGTTCCTTGGTATTGAAGAAGTGCATCTTTTAAAATATCCTTCGATAAAATATCTAAATGATTGGTAGGCTCATCGAGTAACAATAAATTTGAAGGAGTAAGTAGAAGTTTTACAAGAGCCAATCTCGATTTTTCGCCACCAGAAAGCACTTTAACTTTTTTGTCGATATCATCTCCCTGAAACAGAAAAGCACCCAAAATAGATTTTATTTTAGTGCGAATATCGCCAACAGCTACATTGTCAACTGTTTCAAACACCGTAAGTTCAGGGTCAATCATATCCCAAATATCCTGCGAATAATATCCTAAACTAACATTATGCCCTAACTTAAGTTCACCTTCATAATCTACAGCATTGGTAATTACCTTTGCCATAGTTGATTTACCCTCTCCATTTTTACCTACAAAGGCAACTTTTTCACCTCTAATAATTTGAACTTCAAGATTGCTGAGAACCAGATTACTACCATAACTTTTAGTCAACTCCTTAGCCTCAACAACAATTTTTCCACTTGCTTGTGCTTCGGGAAAAGAAAAATGGATGCTCTTGGTATCTCGTTTGTCCAATTCTATCCTGTCAACTTTTGACAACTGTTTAACCCTCGATTGTACTTGCTTAGCCTTATTAGCCTTATATCTGAAGCGTTCGATAAATCGTTCAACTTCTTTAATTTCCTTTTGCTGATTGGAATAAGATGCCTCTAATTGTTGCTGCCGTTCTTGTCGTAACCTAATATACTCAGTATAATTTACTTTATAATCATAGGCTTTACCCTTATTTATTTCAATAGTTCTTGTACTTAAATTGTCGAGTAAGGTTCTATCGTGAGATACTAATACTATTGATCCATTATAGGTTTTCAAATAATCTTCCAACCATTGAATCGATTCAATATCCAGATGGTTTGTAGGTTCGTCTAATAACAAAAGCGGAGGATTCTGTAAAAGAAGTTTTGCAATTTCTACACGCATTTGCCATCCAAAACTAAATTCTGTCAAACTACGTTCAAAATCACTCTGAACAAAACCCAAGCCTTTTAAAACCTGCTCTGCTTTACCTCTCAATTTATCAGTTTCCTGCATCGAGACTTCATGATTAAGCATTTCCAACTCATCAATAAGTTTTGCATATTCCTTGCTTTCATAATCAGACCTATCGGCAAGCAAAGTCGAAATATCTTTAATACGGTTTTTCTTAATATTGATAAATTCGTAAACAAATAAGGCTTCTTCAATCACTGTCTTAGCAGAACTTTTATTCATTTCCTGTTCCAGATAACCAATATCCAAATCCTTATTCCTTACAACTTCTCCACTCTCAGGCTTCATCTGTCCTGCAATAATGCGTAAAAGGGTAGTCTTTCCAGCACCATTTTGTCCGGCCAATCCAATCCTTTCTTTATTAGAAATACTAAATGTAATACCAGAGAAAAGTTCCTCTCCTCCAAACTCCTTAATTATGTTATTTATTGAAATCATTTCAAGTGCAAAAATAAAATCTTTAGCTTACAGATTATGGATAAAGACATATTTCAGAGGGAAATAAAAAGTCTATCTGTGTTTTTATTGATAATCCTCAACTTTTCAGATCTGATCCCAGATTATTAATTTTAATCTGATGCATAATATTTGAAAAAAAAAAAGAGGTGGCAGTCATACGACTGCCACCCCTCTCTATAGTTTTAATGTATTTACTAAGCCTATTGTGCTATTACAAAACGCTTGGTGATTACATCATTTTCTGTCTCTAGCCTTACTACATAAACGCCGTTCTCATAAGAGGCGGTATTTAATGTTAGGGCTGTCTGGTTACTCAACTCTGACTGATAAACTACCTGACCAACATAATTGATTACTGTTATCCTGCTCATCTCCTGTGTACTTGTAATCTGTACGCGGTCGGTGGCTGGATTTGGATACAATTGTGTCATCTTAGCATTTGGATTGTCAATGTCGGTTACGTTTACATAAACATAATCGTTAACCATTGCTACATCCATTCCTGGGTTAGACTCACATGCGTCTGTGGCACTTACCCAGTTAGCTGTTACCTGATAGTAATATCCACCTGTATTTAGGATATCGTTGATAGCATCTGTATAACAGTATGCAGTTTGTCCCTCTACATAAGGAACTGTAGCAAGTAGTTCGTATGAACCTGAGCCTTCTGCCATCTTGTATACATTAAAGCCGGTGAAGTCGCGTGTGGCTTCTTCGTCCATCACGATTAACTCGTCATTTGTAGTATTTGCAAATGAACTTCCTTCGCTGTTATAAGCAGTCTCAATCAATGGTGTGATCGCTGGCTGTGCAGTAGTTAACTCTTGCACATATGCCTGTACA
>JAOZNY010000177.1 GCA_029933565.1 Bacteroidales bacterium | reverse complement strand
AAATAACTGCTAACCCGTTTTCTTAGGTTTTTTGCCTTTCCCACATAAATTATCTCTTCCTCCAAATCGAAATACTGGTAAACCCCTGGTTTGTTGGGCAGGGAGCGGATTAATAATTTTAAAGATTGAGATATTTCTTTAGATACTGGCAAAACCTGATTGAATTTGAAGCAAAAATAATCTTTTATAAAGAAACAATATTTGCGCAAACCCTAGCAAAGACCATCCGCTAAATTTGTTAATTCCACAAATTGTTCCACACTAAGTTGCTCGGCCCTTTTTGTTAAAAGTTCATTTTCAGGAAGCGGCTGGCTACAAATAAATTTCATATTGTTTTTTAAGGTTTTGCGCCTGTGATGGAATCCTGCTTTTACAACCCTTACAAAAAGTTTCTCGTTACAATCGAGTTTTTTTGTTTTGTTGCGTGTAAATTTTATTACCGCCGACTTTACCTTTGGTGGTGGTATAAAAACATTTTCGTTCACCGTAAAGCAATACTCAATGTCGTACCAGGCTTGGATAAGAACGCTTAAAATTCCATAGGTTTTGTTTCCGGGGGGTGAGGCAATCCGCTCAGCAACTTCTTTTTGGATCATTCCGGCAAGTTCGGGGATGAGGTCTCTATTCTCCAAAGTTTTAAAAAAGATTTGACTCGAAATATTATATGGGAAGTTTCCAATTATGGCAAAGGGCTCACTGAAAATACTTTTAATATCCATCTTCAAAAAGTCTGCCTCAATAATTGTGATCCTTTTGTCGTGGTAGTTCTCTTTTAAGTATTCAACTGATTCAGTATCGATTTCAATTAGTTTCAGTTCTTTAATCGAATTGTTTTCAAGTAGAGGTGTAGTAAGGATTCCTGTGCCGGGGCCAATTTCACAAACTTTATCAAAATCACCACTAAGGCAATCAGCAATTTTTGCTGCAATGTTTTTGTCGGAAAGGAAATGCTGTCCCAGATGTTTTTTTGCTCTTACCATATTGGCAAAAATACGAATTGTTTATTTACTTTTAGTCAAACTACTTTATGGTAACAACTCCAAGAAGTATCCTTCGTGGAGAGATCCGCCATTTGCAGAGAGTGGACTTTGTTGCTTCTCCCTTTTGGGGAGATGCCCGCAAGGGCAGAGGGGTCTCCATTACTCCATCACTCCACATTCTTAATCATTCCATTGTTCTCCCTTTTGGGGAGATACCCCAAGGGCAGAGGGGTCTTCCTTCATTTCCCGATACCTAAGTCTGGCTTCGCCCGAATAAATACTGTCGGGGTGTTCCTTCATTAGTTTAAGATAGAGTTCCAGGGCTTTTTCTTCGTTGCCAAGTTTCAGGCGGTTTAATTCTGCCTGCTTGAAAATTGCATTGTCGGTTTTTACACTTTCCGGATAATTTACCCACATTTCCCCATAGAGGGAATCGGCAACAACAAAATCACCACTTTTTTCAAAAACAATGGGTTTTTCGTATGCCATATATTCCAGACTAACTGGCCCTGATGGAAAATCACCAATTCTGTTGAGGAAAATAATTGCCGAATCATATTGCTGCCTGTAGGAATAAAGGTCGGACATTGCAAACTTGCTAAGCGTAAATCCTAGAGTATCCTCTTCCAGCATTGTTCTTATAAACATGCTTAACTCCATGGCATCGTTAGCTATGAGTTTTGAAGTAGCTGATTTTAGAATATCAAGTCGTGTAAGCGACCATTCGAATTCTCCGGCATAATAAAAAAGTTTGGCATTTCTGAACTTAGCTTCATGGCCTATACTTTCGTGTTTCATGTCGCCCTCAATTTGCGAATAGAGCAAGGATGCCTCCCAAATGTAGTCTTGCAAAACAAGAATATCAGCAAGTTCTAATTTAAGGCTGCTTTTATCTTTAATGTTGATATTGGGTGCTGCAAGGGCATTTTCCAAAATTTCTTTGGCACTGTTGTATTCAAATTGTCGGAATGCAACAATGTAAGCTAAAAGTTTTGAAATTTTCGCCGATTCGGCATTAATGCCAATTTCTTCCAATGCTTTTTCACCTGTTTTCCTAAGGCTTTTCCATGTTTTTTTGTTGGCATCCTTATTATTGAGTTCTTTATTTACCACAGCAGTGTAGTAGCCACTGTAACTTTCATTATAAAACGGTCCGTTTTTGTGGTTATCCATTAAAAACTTATATGTTTTTGCAGCAATTTCGTAATCATCGTTGGCTAGTGAAATCTCTGCTACTTCCAGTAGCACCCCTTCGGCATTGCCTGTCCTTCGGTCGAGGGCAGCAGCCTGAATGTAAGCCATTTCAAAATCCTTGCTTTGCATGGAATGCCATAAAAGCATTTCGGTAAATATTGTATTATCAGGATTCTCTCTGGTTTTTAGCAGAAGTTTCTTTTTTAGTGTTTCGTTTAAACTTTGGTTTACATCAAAACGCATCAACGATTGCATCCGATTTTTAATCATCTGCACATCTTGAGGTTGGATTTCAAGATGATTTAGATATGCCTCAAACATCATTTCGTAATTGCCAGTAAGATGGTAGGCATTTGCCAGTTCAAGGTTGAAATCATAACCAAATTCAATGCTGGCTTTTTTATAAATTTTGAGGGCATCGCCATAAAAACCTCTTGAATTTAAAGCTGAGGCGAATTGTACAACCTGACTTCTGTTTTCCGGAATTTTATCGGTAAGATTATCTAAGATTTTAATGGTCTTTTTTTTCAATCCCATTAAATTATAAACATATGCTAAATCTATTTCGTTACGATAACTTCCGGTTTTTCTTTTCTGACGCTTAGCGAGTTTTTCAGCATTTTTATAATCCTTAAGTTTTATAAGGCTGTTGAAATAATAACTGTAGTAATAATATGTTTGCTTTTCGTTGTAAAGTTGGCCAAATAGTTCGGCAGATTTTTTATACTGACCGGTGCGGTAGTAGTTCATTGCAAGTTTCTCAGTAGCAGAATTTTTGTTTTGTCGTGATTGCTGTTTTTGAAGTTTGGCATTTATTTGTTTCTGAGCATTAACAACATTTACTGCCATGGGAGATAGCAGCAAAAAAGTAACAAATATTATTTTCAGTAAGTTCAAAATGTTTATTTAATATTTAAACTGTCAATAAGACTATTGATTTGTGGGTTCAAATTTTCAAACTTTTTTACCTGAGCAGCAATCCTGCTCTCGTAATAACTCATTTGAACCCTTAGGCTTTGCGATGCATTGGATTCATGCTTTAGATAAAGTTCAAAATCTTCATCCGACAACAATCCATTTTCTGCATCCTCACGTAAATCTTCAATCTGGTTTCTACAAAACTCCAACTCCTCAATAGTATAAGGTCTTCTTTTTATAAACTCCTTAAAGCCCTTCTTTAGTGTGGCATAATCCATTATTAGTTTATGGTCATCCTGGTAACCCAACTTACCCAACCTGTCGAGATTGAAAAGTATTACACTGTATAAACTGTCGATTTTAAGTGTATCGATTTCAAAATATACTTTAGCAGTTTCTTCCATTTTGTACGAAATACCTTCAACTCTTAAGACTTTTAATTTGTCTTCGTTTGTTTGGCACGAAGCAAAAGAGAGGATAACGAATGCAAGTAAAAATGTTTGGAGTATTGGAGTATTGGAGAGATGGAGTAGTGGAGTGGTGGAATGGTGGAGAGATGGCGTTCGTTGTGCTTTTGCGTCTTTGCGTCTTTGCGTGATATTAAACCACAACGCCACAACGCCACGTTTTTTATTGTTTAAATCCCATTGTTTAACATTACTCCAAAATTTCATTACTCCATTTTTTCTAATTCTAGTCGATTATTTCAAAGCCGGTATAAGGCACAAGTGCTTTTGGAATTGTAATTCCCTCAGCAGTTTGATTGTTTTCGAGCAATGCCGCCACAATACGTGGGAGAGCAAGTGCGCTGCCGTTTAATGTGTGGGCAAGATTTGTTTTACCCTCTTTATCTTTATAGCGAAGCATCATCCGATTTGCCTGAAAATTCTCGAAGTTGGAAACTGAACTAACTTCTAGCCAGCGTTCCTGAGCAGCCGAATAAACTTCAAAATCGTAAGTAAGCGCAGCAGTAAAACTAACATCGCCACCACAAAGCCTTAAAATCCTGAAGGGAAGTTCCAGTTTGCGTAGCAGATTTGCCACATGGTCTTTCATTTTTTCCAGTGTTTCGTAAGATTTTCCAGGATGTTCAATTTGCACAATTTCTACTTTGTCAAACTGATGTAGTCTGTTAAGTCCCCTTACATCTTTTCCGTAAGAGCCTGCTTCTCGTCTGAAACAACTTGAATAAGCAACATTTTTTATTGGGAAATCAGTTTCTTTTAAAATGGTATTCCTGTAAATATTTGTAAGTGGTACTTCGGCAGTAGGAATTAAATAAAGATTGTCTTCGGTGGCATGGTACATTTGTCCTTCCTTATCGGGAAGTTGGCCAGTTCCATAACCCGAAGCTTCGTTAATTAACAGAGGAGTTTGATATTCCAGATAGCCAATTTCAATAGCCTCATCTATGAAAAAATTTATAAGAGCACGTTGTAGTTTGGCACCTTTGCCCCTGTAAAAAGGGAACCCTGCTCCACTTACCTTGCTGCCAAGGTCGAAATCAATAATTTTATATTTATCTGTGAGTTCCCAATGTGGCACTTTGTTTTCTCCTAGTTCAGGGATTTCACCTTCCTCAAAAACAACAATATTATCCTGTTCTGATTTTCCCGGAGGCACAGATGAGTGTGGCAAATTTGGAATTTCAAGTAAAAGTTCTTTAGTTTTTGAAGCAGCCTTGTTCATGGAAACTTCCAGTTCTTTGGCTTTCTGCTTCAGTTCTGTGGAATTGTTCCTGGCCTCTTCTGCTTTTTCTTTTTCGCCTGTTTTAAAAAACATTCCTATTTCTTTAGCAAGTTTTTTTGAAATGGCAAGAGTGTCGTCAAGTTGTTTTTGGGCATTTCTTCGCTCAGCGTCGGCTTCAAGCAGTTCGTCAACTATTTTGGTGGCATCGAAATTTTTTATTTTGAGGCGTTCGATTACCTCTTGTTTGTTTTCGCGGATATATTTTAGTTGCAGCATTCTCTATATTTTTTGCAAATCTAATGTATTTAACAAAAAAAATCCCGGTCTGTAAAAACAAACCGGGACTAATTATTTTTTTAAGAATTATTAGTTGCTTTCCACCTCAGGTGTAATAACACTAACGTATGATTTGTCGTTCTTTCTTTTTCTAAACTCAACAGTTCCGTCAGTCATTGCAAAAAGGGTGTGATCTTTTCCCATTCCTACATTTAACCCAGGATTGTGAGTTGTACCTCTTTGGCGTACAATAATGTTACCGGCTGTTGCCAGTTGTCCACCATAAATTTTAACGCCTAATCTCTTACTTGCCGATTCGCGTCCGTTATTGGAACTACCCGATGCTTTTTTATGAGCCATATCTTCTAGTTTTTATAGTGTTAAACTGTTATACTTTCAATTTTTATCTTACTAAGGTATTGGCGGTGACCATTTGATTTCTGATAACCTTTTCTTCTCTTCTTCTTAAAAACGATTATTTTATCAGCTTTAAGGTGTGAGACAATTTTAGCGTTTACCTTGGCGCCTTCAACAACAGGTGTTCCGATATTTATCTTACCTTTATTATCAAGTAAAAGTACTTTATCGAACTCAATACCTGTGCCTATTTCTCCTTCCAGTCTGTGAACAAAGACTTCCTGCCCTTTTTCCACTTTAAACTGTTGCCCGGCTATATCAACTATTGCGTACATTTGATTTATTTATTTAATTATAAAATGCTTCCAATTTTGGAGGTGCAAAAATAATAAAAAAAACTAATTAACAAGTATTTGTTTATTTATTTTCTTCTTTTTCCGAAAAGTAGCCTTGAACTCAAATTTGTATAGGTTCCTGGTTTTGCGTTTACAAGGAATACTCCAAGTATAATTAGAGTGAACCATACTGCATAACTGAGTTTAAAAATCTCGCCATCAATTATTCCCCAGGCAATTGCAACAACAGGTATTAAATAGGTTACCGAAGCAGCAAATACCGGACTACTTGTTTTAATGAGTTTGTTAAATGCAATTAATGCAAGAGCGGTGCCCAATACCGACAATATCAATAAATATCCCAAACCAGTTAAAGTTTCCGGTTCGTTAATTAAATTTGATGGTACATTTGATGCAAACAGAATAAATAGAGTTAGTGGTATTCCCACATAAAAAAAAGTAAGGGCAGTAATAGTTA
>JAOZNY010000176.1 GCA_029933565.1 Bacteroidales bacterium | reverse complement strand
TGATTGGCCGTGGCATGCTGATTGATCCATTTCTTCCGGCAATTATTAAAGGTTTTCAAGTTCCTGACACGGAAGAACAAAAACAAGTGGCGTACAAATTTGCCACCGACCTCTACCTTGCCTACCGCAAAAAAATGAACCACCGTTTGCAGGCCATTAATGTTATGAAAGAGTTTTGGAGTTTTCTTTCCCAGTCGTTTGATGAGTCGCAAAAGATATTCAACCGCATAAAAAAAACCAAATCATTTGATGACTACGAGGAAGCAGTGGCTGAAGCATTCAGAAAATATAATTGGATTGGTTCTGATAATTCCCAAAAAACGAATTTTAATAACAATGACTACCTATGACAAAAAAATGACTAATGACCAATGACTACTAATGACTAATGACCATAAATGACCAATAACTATTCACCATTCTTCACCGATACATTTCCGCCATTCACCGATTTTTTGTTTACATTAGTTGATTATTAAAATATTTTTGCCCTATAATTATTTAAATAAAAATAAGATGGAAGAGAATAAATCAATAGATAAAAGAATAATAGCCGGAGCAATACTCATAATTGCAGGTGGACTGCTATTTTTAGAGACTTTCAATTTGGTAGATTTTTCACTTAGGCAATATATTTTTTCGTGGAAAACATTGCTTATAGGAATAGGTGTGGTATTGCTTGCAACTCATGAAAGAAGAACTACTGCTTATGTTTTAATAGGTCTTGGCATAGCCTTCTGGCTTCCAAGTTTTATAGATTATAACATAAGATTCAGTCAGGTTTTCTGGCCATTAATTTTAATAGGTGTTGGGGTTGTTATTCTTACAAGAAGAGGAAAATACAAAAGAAATCATGTTAAAGGACCAAAAGGAAGTATTAATACTCCCATTAATGAAACAGATATGGATTACCTCGACGACATTTCAATTTTAGGAGGTGGTAACAAAGTAATACAATCTCAGGATTTTAAAGGTGGAAGAATTACTGCAATCTTTGGTGGCTCGGAATTTGATTTTAAGGACACAAAAATGTCTGAAGAAGGATGTGTAATTGATGTGTTTACAATGTTTGGTGGATCGAAACTGATTGTACCCCAAGACTGGCAGGTTAAATCTGATGTATTATCACTTTTTGGTGGCTTTGGCGACAAGCGCACCATAAGACCATCCGACATTGATCAATCAAAAACACTACTAATAAAAGGCTTTGTGATGTTTGGTGGAATTGAAGTTAAAAACTACTAGAAAAAACAGGATGCTAAATCCAATATCCAAACACAGATCGTATTTCTTTTCATTTATTATGGTGTGGGCCGTTATTTTTGGCATCCATACCATAATTATTAACTTTTTCTACGAAATACCAGGTATTATTAGCCTTACCGATTCAGCAGTCTTTAATTTGTTTTTTGCCATAATTGGCTACAACCTTTGGTTTGTGGTAAGATTTAACCTTCGTGAAAAACAAAAATCCTTCGACCTGATTATAAGTCATTTAATTACGGCAGTCGTAATAATTGCCATTTGGTTGGTTTCTTCATATTTTTTATTGAAGAATATGTATGTAGAGAATAGTTCATATATTCAATTTCTTAACGACAGCTTGCCCTGGAGGGTGATTACAGGTATTTTCTTTTATCTGTTTTTTATAATGTTCTATTACGTAATGCTTTATTACGAAGATTTACAAGATAAACTAAAAGTTGAAGCCGACCTAAAAAATCTTGTTCAGGAGGCTGAACTTAATGCCCTTAAATCTCAGATAAACCCTCACTTCCTGTTTAACAGCCTAAACTCTATTAGTTCGTTAACTATTACAAACCCTGACAATGCTCAGGAAATGGTAATTAAACTTTCCGACTTTTTACGCTATTCTCTCAGCCATGATAAAAACGAGAAGACCAGTTTGAAGGACGAGATTAGTAACTTGACAAGGTATCTTGATATTGAAAAAGTACGTTTTGGAAAAAGGTTGAGCTTTGTTCATGATATTAGTAAAGACTGCCTTAGCATTGAAATACCCAATATGATTTTACAGCCTCTAATCGAAAATTCAATTAAACATGGGGTTTACAATAGTTCGGAAGAAGTTTTAGTAACTCTTAAATGTGATATAAAAGGAGATTATGTAAATATTGAAATAAGCAATGACTATGACCCTGAAGCTGTGAAAAAGAAAGGGCAGGGCATTGGGCTGTCGAACATTAAAAAACGACTTCAGTTAATCTACAAACGTCAGGATTTATTGGTAATAAAAGCAGAAAAACTTACTTTTACAGCTCTGTTAAGGTTTCCCACAGAAGAAGGCTAATACAAAAAAACAGTAAAAATGAATAAACTAAGGGTTATAATTGTTGAAGATGAAAAGCCAGCCAGAGAGTTGGTGAAAGCATATTTAAAAGATTACGACAATCTAGAACTGATTGAAGAATGTGAGGATGGCTTTTGTGGTGTTAAGGCAATAAATAATAGTAAGCCCGATCTGATTTTTCTGGATATTCAAATGCCTAAATTAAGTGGATTTGAAATGCTTGAGTTAATCGACGATATGCCTGAAGTAATATTTACAACAGCTTTTGATCAGTATGCAATTAAGGCTTTTGAACTTAGCGCAACTGACTACCTGATGAAACCTTTTTCAAGACAAAGGTTTAAAGAAGCAATTGACAAAGTAATTGCAAGGTTTGATCAAAACAAAAATAAAACTGAAAAAATAAGCCAGTTAACTGAAAACATTAAACAAGAGGCTGAAACCATTGAAAGAATGTTTATAAAAACAGGCAATAAAATTGACATGGTCAATGTAACTGATATTGTTCAGGTAATTGCTCAGGACGATTATGTTGAAGTGGTAACAGCCGATAAAAAATACTTAAAAAAAGAAACTATGAATTATTTGGAAGATGCCCTACCTTCTGCTATGTTTTCTAGGGTTCACAGATCCCACATAATTAATATAAACCATATTAATAAAATTGAAAAATATGGCAAAGAGTCGTATGTGGTAATCCTTAAAGATGGAGGAACGGTAAGTATTAGTAAATCAAGAATTAAAGGACTTAAAGAACAATTGGGAATATAAGCACAATAAATAATTTCCTATAACTTACACTTTCATTGAGCCTCTTGTTAATTATCGGCTAATAATTAATTTTTTGCCTGAAACAACCCCCTCAGCAGAAATCATTCTCAAAAAATAAATTCCAGTCTCAAAATCTGAAACATCAAGTTTTATACTATTTGCCCCAGCCTTAAGGTATTCAGTGTTTTGAAAAACAATTTGTCCATTTGAATTCAGCAGGTCAAAATAAATATCTGCAGAATTTCTTAATGTAATATTTATAGTAGCAGTATTTTGAACTGGGTTCGGGAAAAAACTAAAATTATCTTCTTTATCAATTATCTCTTTTTCTCCTACTAAAACACCACCAGCTTCAATTACAGCCGCGTTAATATTTTCATTGGTAGGATACCAAACATGCTGATTGCTAATAAAATGGTCGGGTTTAATAACAATTACTGTAGGGTAAGATTGTATTTGATAATCGTTGAAAACAATATTTCCACCACCTTGAGAACCACTCGCCGTGGGAAAAGTTAATCCAAAAATAGAATCAAACTCCCTAACACCTTGATTGTCGTTTCCCCAATTAATGCCCATGAAATATACATTATTGGTATTTGAGCCAAAGTCCTCATAACTCTGCTGGAAATCGGGTGCATAATCCTGACACGGCCCGCATGTTGTTGAGAAGAAATCAATTACAACAATCATATTACTGTCATCCAAAATAGGGAATAAGTAAATTGATAGACCGTCGATAGTTTTTACATGAAAATCATTTGCTTCAGTCAGCAAAGTTTGTGATTCTGCAACTAAAGCAAGACCTAACAAAAACAATATCAATAATTTCTTCATCCTAAATTTTCTTTAATTTATTTATTCCACTACTCTATTTCCAATATCTCATTGTAAATATTATCGGCAAGCCTGCTGGCACCAATCCTAAAAAATTCCTTATTTAACCATTCCTCACCCAGCACTTCACGTACTAAAAGGTAATAACCAATTGCTTCATCATTGGTTGAAATACCACCAGCAGCCTTTATTCCAATTTTAGCCCTTGTTTTGTTGTGGTAATCCTTAATTGTATCGAGCATAATTAAAAAAGCCTCATGGGTAGCTGCAGGTTGTATTTTTCCGGTGGAAGTTTTTAAAAAGTCAGTTCCCGACAAAATTGCTATTTCACTTGCCCTCCTGATCTTTTCAACTGTTTTTAATTCACCTGTTTCAAGTATTACTTTTAAATGTGCATTGTTACAAGCAACTTTCAAATCACTAATTTCATCAAAAACAAAATCCTCATTGCCTTCCAACAACTTGCCCCTGCTAATAACCATATCAATTTCATCGGCTCCATTCTCAACAGCAAACTCAACTTCCTTTTCACGTAGTTCAATTGGCGACAATCCACTGGGAAATGCACCCGCAACACAAGCAGTTTTTACATCGCTATTTTGTAATTTTCTTGATACAATATCTGCAAAAACCGGATAAACACACACAGCGGCAACCTCGGGGATACCTTTTGTCTCATTCTTAAAAGCCATCGCCTTAAGGCATAAATCTATAACTTTTTTATCTGTATCGTCACCATTTAATGTGGTAAGATCAATTAGTCCTAATATTTTTTTTAGGATTTCAATACGCTCTTCACCACCAACTTTAATAGAAGTAATTTCTGCCGCCCTTTTCTCGAGATTCTCAAAATCTACTTCGTATTTTCTAAAACTCCACATAAATTTATTTTGAATGCAAAAATAGCAAAACAAATAATTTGATATTCATTTATGGATATAATCAAATATCCATAAATGTAATTTTTTAATAACTTATGTGAAATATTTAATACACAAAAATAAAATATTGTTGTATAGGGCTGTGTCTCCATTAGTTAACTCACTCACTTATCTTAATGGAATAGTTTGGCACAGCAGTTGATATAAGCATATACTCTTAATATATTACTTTTATTTATGCTAAGTGTGAATACAGAGCAAAAAAAAGAAAAAAAGACTAAATCACAAAAATATTATAAATGTGAGCGCTGTGGTTATATCACTATTGTTAGTAACTCCTATTGCCCTATCTGTGCAAAAGATGGCAAAAAAATATTAATGAAATGATTGATTTAGTAATTGACGAAACCTATTCTGAAAGCCATGTTGAATCTGCTGGACTAATACCTAGAAATGCAGATATCATAAGTTCCAAAGTTTTTGTAAAAAACAACAAAGTATATTTCTTTGAAAACTTAAATAATAAAAAACTACGACTATTTTCTATTATTAACAAAGAATCCTACTTCCTTTAGATTACAATAAAATCAATGATATTATAAAAATATAATAAAACCCATTTTAGAGTCTTGCAGAAAATCCCACTGCAAGACTTTTTCTTTTACAGCATATTTGAAAGCCTATTTTGTTAATTCCACTCCTTTTACATTAATAAATCGTTATATATATGTGCAACATAAATATTTGTTAGTATTTTTGTAGCCATTAACATTTAAAAAAAAATTAATATGAAAAAACTATTACTTATAATGTTTGCTGCTTTCTTTGCTTCTTTTACGTATGCACAGGAATGCACAGATTTATTTATTTCAGAATATGTTGAAGGGTCTGGAAATAATAAAGCGATTGAAATTTATAATCCAACACTTGATGCTATCGATCTAAGTCCTTATCAGTTGGTTCGATACTCAAATGGTGGATTTACACCAAATGCAGTTGGCCTTACGGGAACAATTGAATCAAAAGGAACTTTTGTTGTTGTTTTAGATAAACAAGATCCGGATGGTACTGGCTTTGAACAACCTGTGGATAGTGCTTTAGCAGAAAAAGCCGATATCTTTTTATGCCCCGTTTATGAGGTTAATAAAATGATGTATTTTAATGGAAATGATGCTGTAACTCTTGAAACAATTACAGGTGACATTATTGATATTTTTGGGGTGCCTGGCCCTCCTATGACAAGTGATGATAACGGCTGGGGGAACCTAAACGACACAACAATTACTTATAACAGTGGTGGAAATCCAACCGAATATACTATTTCAAATTATATTGTAGGGCCATTGTTCTGGCTATCATGGACAGAAAATCACACATTGATTAGAAAATTTGATGTTTCATATGGTGTTACAGTAGATCCAGATCCATATTTTGTTGTTGACCAACAATGGGACTCAATTC
>JAOZNY010000175.1 GCA_029933565.1 Bacteroidales bacterium | reverse complement strand
TAAACATATTTATTGCTTCCTGGCCTTACTGCTCCCTTGTATAAATAGAAAATCATAAAAAAGATAAGTGCAAAGAACAGCAGAACCCAAACATCACTTCGCTCATCCTTAATATTTAAAGGGGCTGTATCTCCAGTAACAATGTAAGCCGACCAAAAATTAGGATGGGATTTAATCATATTAGCCGAACTAAGCATATCAAGTTTAGCCAATTGCATGGCTTCATCTTTGGGTAAACCTTCCGACAGGTAAGAATAAAAAGATTTCATAATATTCAGACCACTTTCATCCTGCACCTCCCACAAAGTCATTACAACCGAAGGAACTCCTGCAAAAACAAAACCTCTGGCCAAACTCATTATTCCTTCTCCTTTTTGCAAAACACCGGTAGCAGTATTACATGCACTTAAAGTTACCAATGAAGCTTTTAGGTTTAACCCATAGATTTCTGAAGTATGTAAAAATCTATTGTCAATATCTGCGCCCTCCTCCGAGAATACAAGTTTTGAATAAAGCGGTAAAGAATCGTTAATTATAGTGTGCATAGCCAAATGTAAGATATCATACTTGGGTGCTAAATCAACAAATGATGACTTCACAGCATCCTTTCCTGATATCAGTCGTCCTCCAAACTCATTTTGTAATAGCATTACCTCTTTTTTAGCAAATCTCAGTTCTTTTAAAGCAAGTTGTTGAGTCGATTGATTCACATCCGGTTTCTCATAATTTGGAGCCATATATAAAATATTCAAATCTTTTTTAAATGTAGGGTTACTAAAATACTTACTATATCTTAATGTGGAAGAATAAGAATAAGATACGGGAAACTCTTTGATAAGAAAATTCAGATCCTTGTAGTCCAGCTCCTTTATATTTTTTGAATTATCTAATAATATTTCAAATGGCAAATAACCTAGCATTCCCGAAGGAACAAAAATCAACCTTTTTCCTTTTATTATATCGTAAATGGGTTGGATTAAAAATGAATAAAGCCTCTGCGAATGCATAATAAATGCATTAAAGTCATCCCTGTTATGCATAGTTAAGTCAGAATTATTCATGTTGGCTAAATAAGCAACCGATTCATAAAATGAATTATTAATTGAAAGTCGTTGAGTAAATATCTCTTTGTTTCTAACTGTAATAATGTATAAACTTGAATCGAAAAGTTGGTATTCTACAAATGCCTCATCATTTGATAGTTTCCTGCTAAGTTCATCAAAATCAACTATTGATAAATTATACTTTAATGAATAATATTTAGGGAAATCCCTTTCCAAAGTATAAACAAGTGAATCATGAGATTTTAAAAGTTGAAGTAATCTGCTTGAGAAGAAACTTAACTTTTTTTGCTGAGGATTAATTTTTTGTTTTTCATCGAACAATTGCTTCTTAACCGCATTTATTTGCTCATTCAAGTTCTGATCATAAAGTTGTCCCTCATTTGAAATATCAGAGGTTTTAAGCGCATTTAAGTTTTGAATTGATGATAATAAAATTGCCGATTTACTTTTTTCAGAAAATTCAAATACCTTTTTTTGATAAAATGTATTAGAGGAAAGTTCGAAAAGGCGATACGATAATTCTATTGCTTCGTTGTAAATTGGATAGAGTTGTTCCCTCATGATTACTTGATTCTCCTTTTGAAGATTTCTACTTATCCTTTCCAACTGAACGAGCAACCATTCATAATTCTCAAGACTCAAAAATAAATTCTTTATTTCGGCTTTTTTATCGTACAACTTAATTAAAGTTTGGGATTTCCCCCTATAAGTATCGGCAAACACAATACTGTGATAGCTTTCGCTTACTAATCCATTTTTATTAATACCAAGTTTATTATGCCATATTTCTATGGAACGGTTAAAATAATGCAATGCCTCCTCAGGGTTATCTTCAGCCTGTAGATAATAAAAACCTATTCGGGAGAGAACATGTGCATATTTAGCTGTTTTATAGCCGTTTTCTATTCCTTCAATATTCAATGCCATTTTAAAATATTGATAACTCTTAGCGTTTTTATCTATTGTCAGTAAAAAATCGGCATACAGCAAATACAATTGATATCGCCTACCGGGATTATAAGTAGGCTGGTTTGCAATGCGTAATGCTAAATCAAAATGACTTTGTGCTTTCTCGAAGTCCCCTATCTTTTCATACGTTTGTGCTAAATTCTTATGAATTGCTAAGGTCATATCCTCGCTACGATTGTATAAAAGAGCTCTTTCTCCATAATCAAGTGAGGATTCATTGTTTCCAAGTTCACGCTGCAATACACAAAGATTATTCAAGGCTTTAACCAAACCTCTTCCTTTTAGACCAATTGACAAATAGATACTTATTGCATTATTAAACTGCAATGTACTTTGCAGGTAATCAAGATTAATAAATGAATTTACTCCTTTGTTCAAACTCAAACTTGCCAAATGAATATTATTGCCGCCAAGTAATAGTGTGTAATACTCCTCAGAAACATTAAAATAGTAATTGGCCTGTTTTACTTTCCCCATAAGTGTTGCCAACAAACCATAATTATTATAAAACTTCGCAATCGACAAACTGTCATTCCGGTTTCTTTGCTCAACTATCCCTGAGGCTTTTTTAAAATAGAAGAATGCCTGTTCATAATTACCCAAATTTGCCTTAACTATACCAATATTTTGATAAGCATGAAACAAATCTTGGCCATAGAATGCATTTGACTTGAGAATATCAACTGATTTTAAATAATTATTTAGAGCCTCTTCATATTCTTGCAGACGAAATTTAGCAATTCCAATATAATTATAAGTTTTTGCTAACCTGCTATCCTTTTCTCCATAAATCTCTTTTTTCATTTTCAGAGACAACATAAGAGTATCAACTCCATTTGCAAAATACTCATTATTCACCAAAACTTTTCCATAAGTATGATAGTAGTTTGCCAGCAACTCTTTATTTCTGATAAAGTCAATAATTAGATTACCCTTTTTAATGGTCTCATAAGATTTCCTAACATCTATCTTGGTTATACTATCAGATTCATTTATGATGAAGAATAATTGTTTTTCACTTGGGGAGAACGTATCAAAATCCTTAGCCCAACTACTATCGATATCAAATTTTATGACATTGTTTTGAGAAAACACATTGGAAAATGCACTCAGAAAAAACAGCCCTGCCAGAACAAATATTCTAATAGAGACATTTAAAACTATGTTATTAATTCTTGTATTATGCATTCTATTCGTTTCCAAGGATAAACAGACAAGCATTATAACCTGAAATACAATTGTTTGTTTAATTTTACTAAGCCCGTTTAAACATTGGCAAATTAATAAAATTAATTAAACAAAAAAAAAGGGGCTCACGCCCCTTTTTTTAACTTAACCAACCAAAAAACTCATTGTTATTTGGACTTAACAAAATGTCCCTTTAACATCTTAATGCCTTCCTCACCGTTTACCGATAAAGAATACACATAATTTCCAGGGAGAAAATCTACTACATCAATAGTTATTATTTTCTCTCCATCACGAAGATCAATATTATCAATGTAGGTAATTAATCTGCCATTCAAATCATAAACCGATAGATTTGCGATGGCCTGCTTGCTTGTTTGGATGTTGAAGTTAAGATAATCCACTGAAGGATTAGGAAAAATCTCAACATCTACTTCCACCATTTGATTGTTTTGCAAAAATGGTAATTTAATTTCGGTTTCGCTTAATTTGTTATTCTCAGAATTGATTAGCACTCCACCTGGAAGAAGATACAATACTTCCTCTCCAGAACTTTGTGCCAGTTCAGTAAGCTTGACAATTTCAATTGTAAATAAATGATTTCCATTTACTTTACTTGCTTCTTTGTTTTCATTTAGCCAAGCTATTTTAATTACTCCATTTTTATCATCAATAGAATAAATAAAATTTTCATCGGGCCCACTTAATTTTACTATGCTTATTTCATTACTAGCATATGCTAGATTCAAATTATATCCATTAATACTTCCTTCATATTCAGTTTTTATAACATACTCAGCACTTGTTCCTATTGCCTGATGTTGAACACTATAATAACTACTTGGCAAAAGTGCAATATCTCTCCCAATAGGCTCCCACTCTCCTTCAACATCACCATGACTTGAACCCCAAATACTAATTGTATCACCAACATCCCTTGCTGTAAAATCAACAGTTACATTTTCAAACTCCCAATCGCCACCAGAAAATGGTTGATTAAAAATTATATAAGTCATTATACTGCCATAATCACCCCAAGTAACTGCGTAACTATTATCAACATCGGCAACTTCAAATTCCATGTCAGAAAAGTCATACCATCCAAAAAGATAAAATAAAACCTTAAATGCATCTGCAAGTGTAACTCCAACTGATGACATATCAGTAGTTGAAGCAATATAAAACTCACCACTAGGAATTCCTTCAAAAGAATAGTTACCTTCATCATCTGTCACAGTTGAAGCAACTAAATCATCATTAGTATCAAATAACTCAACTTGAATATCTGGCAAAGGAACTGAAGGATTACCTTGATAAAGATACGTTCCTACTAAATTATTTTGTGCAAATAATTGACTTCCTATAGTTAGAAAAACAACTATTACAACTGATAAAATTTTCAATTTTTTCATCTTCCTTTTATTATTTCAATACGAATTTAAGACACCTTGTTATTATTTAGTACCCTAAGTATTCCATTTTATACCCCCTAAGCATAAAAAAGATACTTTTTTTAACAAAAAAACTTTTTTTACTTTTGCAATCCAAAAAAAACAACAAAATGTACAATAAATTCTTTTTTATCATAATCTTAACATTATTAACTTTTAGTGGCTTATCTCAGGGTACAAAATCCCTTCGTATAAATATCTCAAACTACAATGATACTATTCTAATACTGACCTCATATTATGGAGACAAGATACGCATAGTCGACACTGCCTATTCACAGAAAGGGAAATTTGAATTTAAAAGTGATAGTACTTTCTCTGGCGGAATTTATATGGCAGTAAGTATTAGAAAAACAAAACTATTTGAGTTTATTTTAAATAATGAAGCAAGACCTACACTTTCAACCGATTCTTCTTCATTTGTACATAATATGACTACCAAGGGCAGTAAAGAAAATAAAATATTTTTTAATTATGTTAAGTACAATGAATCCACCTATAAGAAAACAAGAGAGTATTATACTGAGTTAAAGAACACAAATGTCAATAATGAAAACTATGAAAAACTTGTCGCTAAGATTGATTCATTAAATCAAGTATCCATTAACTACAAACTGAGAGTAATTGAAACTAATCCCGATCTTTTTGTTTCAAAACTATTGAATTCGATGCGAGATGTTGAATTTCCTGATAGTATTACATCCAAAAATGACAGTTCCATTATATTTAGGTATTACAAAAAACATTATTGGGACAACATTGATCTTTCTGACTCCAGGTTTTTAAGAACACCTGTGTTTGACAAAAAGATAAATGAATATTTTGATCAGTTAGTTGTTTTTCAACCTGACTCAATAATAAAAGGAATAGATATAGTTTTAAAGAAGACACAGGAATCTAAAGAAAATTTCAGTTTTCTTTTATGGAAGTTTATTTCAGAGTATCAGAATCCAAAGTTTATGGGTTTTGACAAGGTTTTTGTTCATCTGGCAGAAACTTATTTCAAAAACAACAGTTATCAGATTGAGAATGCTAACGCTTCGGTCAGAAAATCAATAATAGATAGAGCAGAAAAAATTAAACCTTTAATGTTGGGGAGCAAAGCTCCAAACCTAATTTTAATTGACACAAGCGGGAATTATGTTTCATTTGACAGAATGACCGAGAAATATCTTGCTCTTTTATTCTGGGATTTTGATTGCGGCATCTGTAAAAAGGAAATTAAATATCTGAAAGAAAATATGCCTAATTGGAAATATGACATTGGAATATTTGCCATAAATACTAATGGAGAACTTGATGAATGGAAAAAATATATAATTGACAGTGAACTGAACTGGATGAATGTTAACGGCACAAGAAGTGTTACTAACGACTTTCATGACGTTTATGACATTTATGGAACTCCGGTTATTTACCTGCTTGATGAAAAAAGAAATATCGTTGCTAAGCGTATGGGTGCTGAACAAATTCCGGAAATAATTGACATGTTTGAGAAATTAAAGGATTGAAAATAAATACTGAACTAAACAACCAACTTATACCAATTAAATATCAAGATGATTGGCAAAAGCCTCATTGTATAATTTG
>JAOZNY010000174.1:3763-6265 GCA_029933565.1 Bacteroidales bacterium | reverse complement strand
AAAAAAAACATCACACGGGCAACCATTCAAAAAATCGTTGTCTTAGTAAATAGAACATCAATATTGGAAAGGGCAGTTAAATAAATGTCCAATTAAAATTTTTAAATCATGAAAAGAATTATTTTTAGTTTTTTGTTAAGTTTTTTAAGTTTGGCAGTAATCAGTCAAACTTACAACCTGAATATTTCAGGTACGGTTAGCGATGAAGATGGCAATCCGGTAATCCAAAGGGAAATATTTATTAGTATCCCTGCCGATTCCCTAAACAGGGATTTCGTTTATTTCAACACTGTTTTTACCGATGGTATGGGATATTTTGTCGAGAATATTGATGTTCCTGATGGTGAAGAAGGTTTTGTAATTGTTGAAACATATGGCTGTAATGGTGGCATGCTTACGCAAGATGATGATTATTCAGAGAATAACAATGTCTTAGTATTCGATTTTGAAGTTTGTACCGATTCCATTGGCGACTGTATGGCAATGTTTGATTACATTCAGAACGATGTTCCTTTAACACTTGCATTCTTCGATTTGTCGTTTGGAAACCCTGTTGAGTGGGACTGGGAGTTTGGCGATGGCGCGACTTCTGACGAGCAAAACCCTGTTCATACTTACGGTGATGAAGGTGAATATTTTGTTACGCTTTCAATAGAAAATGCTGCTGGCGATTGTTCAAGCACTATCGAATTGCCGGTCTATGTTGGCAACGATTCTATCTGGTTTGGCGAATGTATGGCAATGTTCTATTATTATCCAAACGACTCCCTCAATAGTTTTACTTATAATTTTGTTGATGTGAGTAGGGGCTTTGGCAATTTACTACCTTCTACATGGAGTTGGGATTTTGGTGATGGTACTACTTCCGATGAGCAGAATCCAACTCATGCTTATTCCGATGAAGGTGAATATGAAGTTTGTCTTACTATTACATCTTCTGATCCGGCAACAGGTGAAACCTGTGAAGATACTTTCTGCGAATTAGTTATAGTAACTGATTGGGAAAACAATTGTGAAGCATGGTTTTATTATATGCCATTAGGAGATCTTGGAATGACTTTACAGTTTACTGATGAATCATGGGGATATCCAACATCTTGGTTATGGGAGTTTGGCGATGGAACTACATCCGATGAGCAAAATCCAATTCATGAGTACACTGAAGAAGGTATTTATAATGTTTGTTTAAGCATTTTCTCCGACTCATGTGAAAGTACTTATTGTGAAGATGTATTTGTTTATAATAATAATTGGGATGAATGCATAACATGGTTTGATTATGTAATTACAGATCTTACTGTAGACTATACGGCTTATTATGATTCTTTTGATTCTGTTGCTACAACAGCCACATTTACATGGGATTTTGGCGATGGTGAAACCGGAACCGGAGAAACTATTTCGCATACTTATGCCGATAATGGAATTTATGATGTAATGCTTACAGCAGAAGCTGTTGATGGGTCTTGCACAACTACCTATTACGATATGGTTTGGGTTGGAGAAGACTTCTCATTCTCAGTTTCTGGAAATATCTATCTCGAAGATAGTTTATTTGCTGATGCTGGAAATGTTTATCTGATGACTTTTGATACTACAGGAAATGGCCTCATTAATATTGCTACCACTCAGATTGTAGGTGACGCCGGATACTATGAGTTTGAAGAAGTTGGCTTTGAGCATTGCATGTATTTTATTCAGGCAGAATTAACTGATGGATCTGCTTACTTTGGCGATTACATTCCTACTTATCATTTAAGTGCAATGAACTGGGAAGAGGCCTGGCCTGTTTTCCCAACCCCAAATGGATCTTCTTATAATGTTTATATGATTGCCGACAGTAACGTAACTAATGGTGATGGTAATATTTCAGGTATTGTAAATAATGATGAAAACCGTGGTTTGATGAGCGAGATATTAATTCTTCTTCAGGATGAAAATAGAAACCCATTAACTTATTTGAGAACTGATGAGAATGGTGAATTCCAATTTCCTGAACTTGATTACGGAACTTACATAGTTTATACAGAAATAGTTGGTATTGAAACTACTCCTGCTGTTGTAACACTTACTCAAGACAATCCAACTGCAAATATTACAATTATAGTTGCAAATGGTGAAGCAACTCTGGGAGTTAACAATATCTCGGCTTACCTTGATGAAGTAGGAAATGTAACTCCAAATCCGGTTGCTGAAAATGCAAGAATTGAAATCTCAATTAAAGAGGCTTCAACAGTAACTGTTAGTGTTGTAAATCAATACGGACAATCACTAAGTATTTCTGAAAACCAAATGAATATTGGTAAAAATGAAATTTCTTTACAAACTTCTTCATTGCCACAAGGTATCTATATTGTAAGTATAGTTCCTGAAGATGGTATAAAAACTGTTAGAAAATTTGTGAAATTAAGATAAACCTTTTCCGGTTGTTCTTAAGAATTGCCCCTACTGTCATTGCGATGGTAGGGGCTTTCTTTTTAGACCAAAAAACCACTAATTCAC
>JAOZNY010000174.1:0-3663 GCA_029933565.1 Bacteroidales bacterium | reverse complement strand
TCAAAATATTAGTGCATTCGTGGCAAAAGAATAATTGGCCACTAATTCACGAATAAAATATTTGCATAATTGATTCCATTTTAAAATTTTTGATGCTAATCAAACTTCTAACCCACATTTGTTGTCTTTTAAAGTATATTTACAAAAAATGAAATATATAAGATACATATTTTCCATTGTTTTACTCTTTTCGTTTGTGAGTGTTTTTTCGCAGTATTCGCAAATAAACGGGCAGAAAACAATAGGAAACATAAAGCATAATTTTGCACATTCCGTAATCGCTCTTGACGATGGTGGTTACATTGTAATAGGTGAAACCGAAACAGATACCAATTCTATGGACTTTTTGGTAGCTCGCGTTTCAGTTAGTAACGAAATTGTTTGGCAAAAAACTTACGGTGGTAGTGGCGTCGACCGACCTTCTGAGATTATCCGCGATGAAAATAATGGTTTTCTAATAATTGGTTCTACTTCTTCCGCTGATGGCGATATTACCGAAAACAATGGACTTTACGATTTTTGGCTAGTTAATATTAATGTTGATGGCGAGCTGCTTTGGGAAAAAACCTTTGGTGGTAGTGAAAATGATTTTGGGATCGACATTATTTCAACTAACACAGCAGAATATTACATCGCAGGGAACTCTTCCTCAATTGATGGCGATATTTCAGGCAATAATGGAGGTAGCGATTTTTGGCTTATTAAAGTTGAAGAAAACGGCTTCCAGTCTTGGGATAGAAATTACGGTGGAAGCGAAAATGAATATCTCAAAGATATTATACTTTTAGATACAAGCATTTATCTTTTAGGTGGTACGAAATCCAATGACGGCGATGTTTCGAATAATCAGGGAGAGAAAGATGTTTGGTTTTTGAAAACCGACTTTGATGGTGAAATTATTTGGGAAAACACCTTTGGAGGCAGCGATACCGAAGAAGGAAAAGTTATAAACCAACTTAACGATGGTGGTTTTTTGTTGGGGGCAGTAACAAAATCAGAAGACGGCGATATAAGCAAAAGTTTTGGATTGAATGACTTTTGGTTACTTGAGATAAACGACCTCGGTGAAATGCTATGGCAAAAATCCTATGGTGGCTCCAGAGACGATGTGCTTAAAGATGTTCTGAAAACCGATGATGGTTTTTTACTGGCAGGAAACACCTATTCTTATGATGGAAATATTGACGAAAATAAAGGACGTAGCGATCTTTGGTTTGCAAAAATTTATTCAAATGGTGCCATAAACTGGCAAAAAACCTATGGTGGCAGTGGTAACGAAAACTGTAGTAAAGTAATCAAAGGCTATAACTCTACTTACATTTCAGCCAACCAATCCGATTCCTACGATTTTGATGTGGACGAGAATATTGGCGAAACAGATATCTGGATGCTTGAACTCTGCGAATCTTTTCTTACTCTTGACAATATAAAAATTTGTGAAGGCGACAGTTTATTATGGGAAGGAGAGTACTATTCTAATGGAGGTGATTATCGTAAGAAATTCCAAAGCGCTTGTGGTTTAGATAGTGTTAGGCGTTTGTTGCTTACAGAAGTTGTTGTGCCTGGATTACCAATTATTGAGGGTCCCGACTTAGTTACAGAGTTTGAGAGTTACAACTATGGAACGGAAAGCGGATACGGATTTGAATATTTCTGGCAAGTAACAAATGGATATTATAACGATACGGTTTTTAATAATATTATTAGAATTGTTTGGGGAGTTGCCGGTAATGGAGAAGTAAGCCTAGTTGTTGCCAATGAAGGTATTTGCTTTAGCGATACTGTAAGTTTGCAGGTTTATGTTAGTGGGGTAGGAGTGGACGAAAATTATAAAATCAATAAACTAAATGTTTACCCAAACCCTTCATCCAACGGCATATTTAATATTGAAATTGAAAATGCTAAAAAGTTTGAACAGATTATTGTTTATGATATTTATTCCAACGAAATTTTAAGCAAAACAAATACCGGCAATAAGTTTTCCCTTAATTTAAGCAATAACCCCAAAGGAGTTTACTTTGTAAATATCTTATCCGAAGGAAAAGTTTTTGTTGGAAAATTGGTATTGTATTAGTAAAACTTAGAAATTTATATTTCAAAACATTGTTGCCCGTTAAAAATAATTAATCCCCTACAGGGAAGCGAACTAGTTTTTTAATCACCTGGGTTACAATAAGGTATCCACTACGTGGAATTCGCTGTAGGCGATATATTAGTGTAGCAAATAACATAGCCCCGTTTATTTATACCTCGTAGAGGTTGCACAAACACAGCCTTACAATAAATTTCAGATATTTTTGGCGGATAGTAGTGATCCCAATCTTAAAGAGGATGATCCTTGTTAAACTGCTCCAGCCTTTTTCTTAAATCGTCCATTTGATTATGGTTAATTAATGAGGTACACGCCCTAATCCCTTCGCTGCGTTCGCTACCGGTAATCAAAAGTGAAATAGCACTTATACCGTAGTAAATCATTTTGTTAAGCAGTTCGTGACCTTCAATTCCCGGATAGGAGAATGTAAAATAAAACCCATCGGCAATTGGCTGGTTAATGTCGGTATCGTAAACAATTTCAAATCCATTGCTTGTAAATATTTCCTTCATTATTTTTGCCTTAACACCATAGTCCTTAACAAATTCAATAAAGTTGAACTCACCTGAATTTGATGCTTTTAAAACACTAAGCAATCCGTACTGAGCCGAGTGTGAAGTGCCTGAACTCAAGGGGTATAAAGTCCCAAATATCATTGAATAACCAAATTCTTCAGAAGGATAATAATTGCAGAGGTTTTCGTATTTCGATTTGAAAAGATTGTCGGAAATAATCATCATTCCTATTCTTTCGCCGGCATAACTAAAAGCCTTTGAACTGGAAATAAATAAAATGTAATTATCGGTAAAGTTAGCTACTGATGGTTGGAACGGTGCCTGACCGGGTACAGAATAATCTTTTCTGAAATCCATGCCAAAATAAGCGAGGTCTTCCATAATTACAATATCGTACTTAGTTGCCAGTTCACCAATTATTTGTAGTTCTTCGTCGTTAAAGCAAATCCATGATGGGTTGTTGGGGTTTGAATAAAGTACCGAATGGATATTACCTTTTTTAAAGTAGGATTCTAGTTTTTCCTTCAACTTTTCACCTCTGAAATTATAAACGTCAAAGGATTCGAATTTTAAATCCAACACGCGGTGTTGCATTTTATGGACAGGGAAACCCGGATCGATAAACAGTGTGGTATCACGTTCTTTGTGAAGACGGCTTAATGTTAGAAATGAAGCAAAACTTCCTTGCATTGAGCCAACAGTTGGCAGACAGGATTGCGGAGAAACATCAATATTCATAAAAAGTTTTACGAATTTTGCAATCTCAGTTTTTAATTCAGGCACCCCCTGAATATCAGGATATTTTGCAGCCACACCTCTTTGTAGAGCCTCAATCTGACCTTCAACACCGGCCTGAGCAGGAGGAAGGCCAGGGACTCCCATTTCCATCCTGATGAATTTTTCACCCGTTGCTTCTTCAATATTATCAACAAGTTTTTTTATCTCCCTAATGGAAGCCTTGCCAACCGATTTTAAGTTACTCTCCTTAATTAATCTATCTACTATTACGCTATCTATTGGTGTATTTATCATCGTTTTAACTTTTAACTTTAAACT
>JAOZNY010000415.1 GCA_029933565.1 Bacteroidales bacterium | reverse complement strand
AGTTCTTTTTCTAATGAAGTAACTCCCTTGTCGGTTATCCCGCAAGGAATAATGTAGTTGTAATAATTAAGATTGGTATTAACATTTAAGGCAAAACCATGCATGCTCACCATGCGGCTTATGCGAACACCAATTGCTGCAATTTTCCTTGCTTTTTGTTTGTTTTCAATATCCAACCAAACACCTGTTTCGCCATGGGAACGAGTAGCAGTAATTCCGTAAGTTTTTAAAACCCTGATAATAGTTTCCTCCAATCCAAAAATATAATCCTTAATACTTAAACCCAAACCGTCGAGGTTTAAAATTGGGTAACCAACTATTTGCCCGGGGCCGTGGTAGGTAATATCGCCACCACGGTTAATCTGATAAAAAGAGGCTTGCTTTTGTTTTAAAAAATCTTCGCTTAGCAGAAGATTGTTTTTATCGCCACTTTTGCCAAGAGTATAAACATGAGGGTGCTGGCAAAAAAGCAATTTGTTCTCAGGCATCGTTTTGCTTTTGGCAAGTTTTGCTTCCAATATTTCATCGAAGAGTTCTTCCTGCAAGTCCCAGGCTTTTTTATAGTCAATCAGCCCCAGATTTTGAAATTCAATACTCATTATTCCACATGTTTTTCTGCCCTGTACGATGACCTTACCAATGGACTACTTTCGATATGCTTAAAGCCTTTTTCCTTTCCGGCAATTTCGTATTCCTTAAACTGTTCGGGTGTAACGTATTCCAAAACTTCAAGGTGTTTTTTGGTTGGTTGCAGATATTGACCAATGGTAATTACCTCCACCCCAACTGCCAGTAAATCGTCCATTAATTCATAAACTTCCTCAGGTGTTTCGCCAATGCCAACCATTATTCCTGATTTGGCAACGGTATTTGATTTGGCAATTATCTCAAGTGTTTTAAGGCTAAGATCGTATTTTGCACGACTACGTGTTTGTGGTGTAAGTCTTCTTACGGTTTCAAGATTATGCGAAGTTACTTCTGCTCCAGAATCAACAACTACTTTTATCAAATCTTCCCGTCCATCAAAATCAGGGATAAGGGTTTCAATAGTTGTTTCAGGATTTATGAGTTTTACTTGCCTGACTGTTTCAGCCCAAATACCCGCTCCCAAATCATCCATGTCATCTCGGTCAACCGAAGTTAGTACACAATGCTTTAATTTCATTAGTTTAACCGAATTGGCAACTCGTTTAGGTTCTTCTAAATCTGCCGGCAAAGGCTTCCCTGTTTTTACATTACAAAATTTACATGAGCGAGTGCAGATATCTCCAAGTATCATTAAAGTAGCCGTACCCCTACCCCAGCATTCATGCATATTCGGGCAGTGACCACTGGTGCAGATTGTATTCAGTTTATTGCTTTCGACTATTTCTCTTACACCTTTATATTCTTTTCCCGATGGAATATTTATTTTCAGCCAAGAAGGCTTACGAAGTCTGGTTTTTATTTCTGACATTTATTCTAAAATTGAGGAAGCAAAATTAATTAATTCTTTTTGGGGGAAGATAATTGGAAAAAGGAAATTAGAGAATATTTTTATCATTTCTAAACCGAAACAAAAAAATGTCCGTCATTGCGAACCACAACCAAAAC
>JAOZNY010000414.1 GCA_029933565.1 Bacteroidales bacterium | reverse complement strand
CTGGCGACCAGATGGAGAAAAAATTGGTTTTTTGAGTTCAGAGAGTGGATCTGTACAAATGTATGAGATGAACCCTGATGGATCAGAAAGAGTACAGATTTCTGATTTCGATGGTGGAGTTACCGGATTTAAATATTCTCCTGACCAAACTAAAATATTATACTCCAGAGAAGTTGCGCTTGAGAATAAGTTTAAAGACCTTTACGAAGGACTTCCAATGGCAAGTGGTAGATTAAATGATGATTTAATGTACAGACACTGGGATCAGTGGGTAGATACTTACAGCCATGTTTTTGTAGCAGATTATGATGGAAGTAAATTAAGCGGCCACATCGACCTAATGCCAGGTGAGCCTTATCAGTCACCACTTAAAGCCTTCGGCGGTATTGAGGAAGTATCGTGGAGTGCCGACAGCAAAGATGTTGCTTATACTTGTAAAAAACTTTATGGCAAAGCAGCAACGCTTTCTACAAATTCAGATATTTATTCATATAATTTGGAAACTGCTAAAACCACAAATCTTACTAAAGGCATGATGGGTTTTGATGTTGCTCCGGTTTTTTCTTCAAATGGAAAATACATGGCCTGGCAAAGTATGGAAAGAGACGGCTATGAGTCGGATCAAAATAGACTGTTTTTAATGAATTTGGAAACAGGCGAAAGAACTTATGCTACCAAAGATTTTGATCAAAATGTTGGTAGTTTAACATGGTCAGCTGATAATAAAGACATTTATTTTACCAGCGATTGGCATGGTGCATTTCAGGTTTATAAGTATAATTTGAAGAAAGGTAAAATCACACAAATTACTGAAGGACTTCACGATTATCGCACTGTAGCTGTAGCCGATGGTAAATTGGTGGCTTCAAAACAAACTATGTCGCAGCCAACAGAAATTTTCACCATAGAAGAGAAAAAAGGAGAAGGAACTCAAATTACTTTTACTAATAAGGATTTACTTTCGCAACTTAAAATGGGTAAGACTGAAGAAAGATGGATTAAAACTCAAGATGGTGAGGACATGCAAGTTTTTGTAATTTATCCTCCTGACTTCGATCCTAACAAAAAGTACCCAGGTATTTTATATTGCAAAGGTGGTCCACAAGGTCCTTTGAGTCAAAGTTTCCATTATCGTTGGAACTATCAGATTATGGCTGCCAACGATTATATTATTGTTGCCCCTGCTCGTCGTGGAGTTTCTGGTTTTGGTCAAGCATGGCAAGAGCAAATTAGCGGCGACTACCATGGAAAAAGTATGCAGGACTATTTAACAGCAATCGACGAACTGGCAAAAGAACCTTTTATTGACGAAACCCGGCTTGGAGCCATTGGTGCCAGTGCAGGTGGATATGCAGTTTATTATTTAGCCGGAATTCATGAAAAACGTTTTAAAGCATTTATTGCCCACGATGGTATTTTTAACGAAGAAGCGCAATACCTTGAAACAGAAGAAATGTGGTTTGAGAACTGGGATAAAGGTGGTGCTTTCTGGGAAAAGGATAACAAAGTTGCACAGGAAGCATATGCGCATTCGCCTCACAAACTTGTTCAAAATTGGGACACACCTATTTTAATTATTCATGGCGAATTGGATTA
>JAOZNY010000413.1 GCA_029933565.1 Bacteroidales bacterium | reverse complement strand
GCACGCAAGAGAAAGGTTCCGAAACAAGCAACTGGTCGTGGGCAGTTGAACAGTGAAGAAAAATTCAATATCGTTTTGGAAACAGCGACTTTGAATGAGACTGAATTGGGTAAGTATTGCCGTAAAAAAGGCATATTCCCCTTGCAAATTAACGCATGGCGAAAGACCTGCATGAATGCCCATGCCCCGCTTGCGCCCAAGGCAGACCGTGCCGCAATCCGCAATCAGACAAAGAAGATTAAAGGGTTGGAAAAGGAGCTAAGGCGTAAGGAGAAGGCACTGGCGGAGGCTGCTGCCCTGTTAATCCTTCAAAAAAAAGTTCAGTTTCTCTGGCAGGATCAAGAGGACGAAAAACCAGCCTTGAGGAGCGCATGAAAGTGATTGGATTAATTGATGAAGCATGCTGTGCTGGAGCTCGCATGTCAAAGGCAGCTAAGGTGATCGGGATCTCATGCCGCACCATCCAGCGTTGGCATCAGGAAGGCGACGTGAAGGGCGATGCGAGGAGCCAATCAGCCAAAGATCGCACACCCCATAACAAGCTCACCGAACAAGAACAAGATAAGGTCTTGAGCATCGTTAATTCACCGGAATTCGCCAATTTGCCTCCGAGTCAGATCGTACCGATTCTTGCCGACCAGGATCAGTACATCGCATCAGAATCGACTTTTTACCGTTTATTGCGTGAAACAAAGCAGTTGGAACACCGAGGTAAGGCAAAAGCACCCACTCGTAAGCGTCCAGAACCTCTGCAGGCCGACGCACCAAACCAGCTATGGAGTTGGGATATCACCTACTTGGCCACTACTGTCAAGGGTGTATTCTACTACCTCTACTTGTTCATGGATGTCTTTAGCAGGAAGATTGTCGGCTGGGAGGTTTACGAGGAACAATCGGCGGATCTTGCAGCAAACTTGATTCGTAAGTCCTGTTTGCGCGAGGGAATCGCTGGCAATGAACTGCTGCTCCATTCCGACAACGGTTCACCGATGAAGGGAGCCACCATGTTGGCTACATTGCAGCAACTTGGTGTTATGCCGTCATTCAGCCGCCCGTCGGTCAGCGATGACAATCCCTACTCCGAATCCCTGTTCAAGACCTTGAAGTATCGTCCAGGCTTTCCCGACAAGCCTTTTGACAGCCTTGAGGAGGCACGTACCTGGGTTGCGGGATTTCAGCATTGGTACAACGAAGAACATCGCCACAGTTCCTTGAAGTTCGTTACACCAGGGCAGCGTCATCGAGGTGACGATGCCGAAATCCTCGAAAAACGTCGCGCTGTTTACAAGGGTGCCCGATCTAAGATGCCAGAACGATGGGCCGGAAACACCAGAAACTGGATACCAGTTGGAACGGTATATCTTAATCCTGGAAAACCAGTAAAAAAAGAGGAGCAAATCAAACAAAAAATCGCTTAAAAAAAGCGACAACTTACTTGACAATTACCGCACTCGGTGAACTAAAAGAATTTTTAGAAAAAAATTCTGATCGATGTCATCTTGTGGTAAATATATACAAACATCGTAAACAGGTCTAAACAACAGCAAAACTGCTGTTATCACTGCACACTGACCACTAACCACTGAAAACTTTCTGTTCCTAAGCGATTCTATAAAATACTATGA
>JAOZNY010000173.1 GCA_029933565.1 Bacteroidales bacterium | reverse complement strand
TTTTCACTTCATGCTCATTGCATAAAATTATTCTTCACGATTTTTTTTTACAATTTCATTGTGAAATAAAAAAAACTGTATATTTGCAGCCTCAAAAAACGAGAATTACTACACGCGGATGTGGCGTAATTGGTAGCCGCGCTAGACTTAGGATCTAGTGTCGAGAGACGTGGGGGTTCGAGTCCCTTCATCCGTACTAAGAATAACAAAGATGGCAAACATTGTTTGCCATTTGTTTTTTTAAGCAATCAGTAAGCAAAAAAAATTGTAAACATGAACGTTACTCAAGAATCAACAGGTGATTTAACAGCAATCTTAAAACTTACCCTTGTAGAAGATGACTATAAGGAAGCAGTTGACAAGCAATTAAAAGATTACAGAAAAAAGGCAAATATGCCTGGTTTCCGTCAAGGACATGTTCCCATGGGAATGATTAAAAAAATGTATGGAAAATCAGTTCTTGCCGATGAGGTGAATAAACTTGTTTCTGATGGATTGAACAAACATATTGTCGATAACAAAGTTGATGTTTTGGGTTACCCACTACCAAACGAAGAAAAAAGTAAGCAACTGGATTTTGATGGGCAAAATGAATTTGATTTCTTTTTCGATATTGCCATTGCACCTGAAATCAATATCGAATTATCGGATAAAATTTCTGTTCCATACTACACTTTAAAAATAAGTAAGGAAGAAATTGACAAAGCCGTTAACGACGTTAAAATACGCTTTGGCGAGGAAGAAACTCCTGAAGTTTCTGAAGAAGGCCATTCTTTGCAGGGTAATTTTGTTCAACTTGATGCTGAAGGAAACAAAGTTGAGGGCGGAATTGAAAATGCATCATTTTTCAATATTGCCGACATTAAATTAAAGACAATAAAAACTAAACTCATTGGTAAGAAGATTGACGACAAAGTTGTTTTCAATCTGATGAAGGCATTTAAAGATGAAGCCAAAGTTAATCACTTGCTAGGAATTACTGATGAAAACATAGCCATAAATGCTGATTACGAGTTTACAATTAATAAAGTAATACTTATAAAGGAAGCCGAAATCAACGAAGATCTTTTCAATAAAGTTTATCCAAACGATGAACTTAAAACAGAAGATGATTTCAGAAAAAAGGTTGCCGGCGAGCTTAAGTTGCACTACACACGCGACACCGACCGTCAGTTTTTGGCCGACACCATTAACAAACTTATTGAACTAGCCGATATTACTCTACCTGACGAATTTATGAAAAGGTGGCTGCTTGAAAGCAATCAGGGGAAAATTACTAAGGAGCAAGTTGACTCTCAATACGATAGTTACGCCAAAACTTTCAGATGGCAACTAATTGAAGGCAAACTTATGGAAAAGCATGCAGATGCTGTTAAAGTTGACGATGAGGCCATAAGAGACAAAGTAAGGGCTTACTTTACACAAATGGGTGGAGCAGGTGCAATGGCTGATCAACTTGATGGAATTATCGATTCTGTTCTTCAAAATAAGGAAGAAAAACAACGCATCCAGAACGATCTTATGGATGAAAAATACATCGCTCTTTTCAAGGAAACCATCAAATTGAAAGAAAAAGAAGTAGATTCGAAGAAATTTTCAGAAATCGTTTCTAACACAAAATAATTTTGAATATGGACAGCAGCAAAGAATTTAGGAATTATGCCACCAAACACCATGGCATAAGCAGCATAAACTTAGACAGATTTAATTCCATTTATGGAAATTATATCTCACCAACCATTATTGAAGAGCGCCAAATGAATGTTGCACAAATGGATGTATTTTCACGTTTGATGATGGACAGGATTATTTTTCTTGGTGTTCCAATCGACGATTACGTTTCAAATATTATCCAAGCTCAACTTTTGTTTTTAGAGTCAATCGATCCAAAACGCGATATTCAGATTTACCTAAACACTCCCGGTGGTTCTGTTTATGCGGGTCTCGGTATTTATGATACAATGCAGTACATTGTGCCAGATGTGGCTACAATATGTACAGGGATGGCTGCCTCAATGGGAGCAGTATTACTTTGCGCAGGAACAGAAGGTAAGAGAACCGCACTTAAGCATTCGCGCGTACTAATTCACCAACCTATGGGTGGAGCACAAGGACAAGCTTCCGACATTGAAATTACTGCACGTGAAATTCAGAAACTAAAGAAAGAACTTTACGAAATCATAGCATCGCACTCTAAGCAAACTTATAAACAGATTTGGAAAGATGCTGACCGCGATTACTGGATGACTTCGCAGGAAGCTAAGGACTACGGAATGATTGATGAAGTTCTTATCAAACATAAGAAGTAAAACTTCAGAATAAACAGCAAACATCATGGCAAAGAAAAAAACTGAGGAATATTGCGCTTTTTGCGGACGCCCAAAGGCAGAAACAGAACTATTGATTTCGGGCATGCATGCTCAAATTTGTAACCACTGTATCGATCAGGCCAATTTAATCTTAAAGGAAGAACTTTCAGGTTCGTTCGATGCTGATAAGTTTACAACTGAAATAAAAAAACCTGTTGAGATAAAAGAATTCCTTGACAATTATGTTATCGGTCAGGAAGAAGCAAAAAGAGTTCTTTCGGTTGCTGTTTACAACCATTACAAAAGAATTACACAGCCATTCGACGAAAATGAAGTAGAAATAGAAAAGTCGAATATTGTGTTGGTTGGTGAAACGGGCACCGGCAAAACCCTTCTTGCCAAAACCATTGCCAGAATGCTTCATGTTCCTTTTGCCATTGCTGATGCAACAGTAATTACAGAAGCCGGTTACGTTGGAGAAGATGTTGAAACCATCTTGACGAAACTTTTGCAAGCCGCAGACTACAATGTTGAAGCAGCAGAAAAAGGCATAGTTTTTATTGACGAAATTGACAAAATTGCACGTAAAAGTGACAACCCCTCAATAACACGCGATGTTTCGGGCGAAGGTGTTCAACAGGCACTTTTAAAACTTCTGGAAGGAACAATTGTAAATGTTCCACCTCAAGGCGGTCGCAAACACCCTGAGCAGAAGTTAATTCAAGTTGACACTAAGAATATTTTATTTGTTGCCGGTGGTGCATTTCAGGGAATAGAAAGGATAATTGCTTCGAGAATGCGTACAAATGTTGTGGGCTATTCATTTGCCGGAGTAAACAACGAAAATATCGACAAGGACAATCTTTTAAAATATATTGCACCCGGCGACATCAAAAAATTTGGTCTTATTCCGGAGATAGTAGGTAGGCTTCCTATTCTTAGCCACCTTAATCCACTCGATGAATCTGCTTTAAAAAGGATATTGCTTGAACCAAAAAATGCACTTGTTAAACAATTCCATAAATTGTTTGAGATGGATGATATTGAACTTACCATCGACGATAAGGTTTTGGACTATATAGTTGAAAAATCAATTGAATTCAAATTGGGAGCCAGAGGTTTACGCTCAATTATTGAAGCCATTTTAATGGATGCTATGTTTGAACTTCCTTCGAAGAAAAGAACTAAAAAATTAAACATTACTCTAAACTACGCCGAGCAAAAACTAAATAAAGCAAGTGTAACGAAACTTAGGGTTGCGGGGTAATTTAAGTTACGAGTTGCGAGTTGCGGGTTGCGAGTTGCGGGTTGCGAATTACGAGTTTAATACTTCTCTAAGCATATTCTCCATTTATTATAATTTTAGCGTTTTAGATTCGTTATCTTTTCTAGATGAAATGGTTTGTACTCATATTTGCTTTATTCATAGTCTCAGTTGCCATATCACAGGAAACAGACAAGAAGATTGTTAGGGCTATTGTGATTGACGGCGATACAATTCCCGACATTACTTTGGATGAAATTGAAGTATTATTGCTGAAGTACCCAAAAACCAAAAGAGGCAAGCGAAAATTGAGCCGCTATGTAAAAAATGTCAAGCGTGTTTTACCTTATGCCAAACTAGCAGGGGAAAAATTACAGGAATATGAAGTGATTCTTTTGGCTGCAAAATCCGATAAGGAAAGGCGCAAAATAATGAAGCAAGCCGAAAAAGAACTCACTGATGAATTCACCGATGACATCAAGGATATGACTTTTTCGCAGGGTTTGATTCTAATCAAACTCATTGACCGCGAAACAGGTGAGACATCCTTCAATTTAGTACAAGAACTACGTGGAAAGTTTACTGCCTTTTTTTATCAGGCCTTTGCCCGACTTTGGGGTTTTAATTTAAAAGTGGATTATGACCCAGAGGGAGAAGACCGCCAACTTGAAACTATTGTGAGATTGATTGAAATGGGGAAGTTGTGAGTTGCTGTTTGCGAGTTACGGGTTGCAGGTTGCGGGTTGTTGATTCCCAAGAATCAGGATTAGTTTGAATTATTGTGAATAAGGTATAAGGAAATAGGGGAAATAGTGATTAGTTATTGGTAAATAGACAGACAAAATTACTATTCACAATTCACCGCACACAATTTACTATTCGTTTGTTTGCATTTATTGCTTATCTTTGTGAGCAGTATCTACAAATCAAACTAAACATTATGAAAACCTATCGATTTTTAGTCAGGTCTTTTATCTTTCTTAGCCTGATTGCCATTTTTTCAATTTCAACTTTATTTAGCCAAACAACCAACCCATCATGGCATTATGAAATTATTTACGACGATGGTAGCGCTGAAGACTTTGCGGCCTGGATAGAACCAGGTGGACAAGTAGCAGTTAGATTCACTACTTACGGACACCCGTATAAAGTTACTGGCGGAAGTCTTTATGTTGGGGATGGTTTTTTTCCGGAAGGCGGCAACTGGATGGGTACCGATGTGGTAATCTGCCTTTACGACGATGACGGAACGGATAACCTTCCAGGCACATTAATTGACTCGGTAAGAATTACAGTTAACAATTACGATTGGCTTGTTTTCGATTCTATTTTTGACCACGATTTTTTTGAGGGCGACTTTTACCTCGGCATGATGCAAATAGGCTATGCACCCGATGTGGCACCCATTGGAATAGATACTGACCAGCCTACTGTTTACCGTTCTTATGCACTACAGGCAGGTGGTGAGTGGTTTTTCTCTCCTTATCAGGATTATATGATTAGGGCATTTGTTGACAATGCCACTGGGAACAAGGAAGTACTTTTGAGTGAAGGCATCAACATTTACCCCAACCCAGCCACTTCCTCAGTAAATATCTCCTCTGAAAAAGAAATTACAAAAATTGAGGTTTTTAACCAGATGGGGCAAAAGGTAGCCAGTGTTGAAAATGTAAATTCCAAGTCGTACAAAATGGATGTTTCACAACTGGAGAAAGGCAGTTATATTTTAAACTTGGAAATTGATGGATTGAGTATTAGCAGGAAATTGGTTGTTCGCTAATATTACACACCCCTTATTCCCCTCTCAAGAGGGGAAATGTGCGCGGAGAAACTTTCTGTGGAAAATAATTTTTGAAAAATAAAACGATTACAATTTTAACAAAACATCCTTACGAAGCCACAACTTCCCCTCTTGAGAGGGGCTAGGGGTGTGTTTTAAAACAAGCAACCGATTTCAGCATCTGCGCTAAAACTCACATCCTCTCAGGAACATCAATCCCCAGCAACCCAAATGCCGACTTAATCGTACTAGCCGTAAACCCTGAAATAGCAAGCCTTAAGTTGCGTTTCTGTTCGTTGGTCTCCTTAAGCATTGGTAGTTCGTGGTAAAACTGATTGTACTCCTTTGCCAGTTCGTAGGCGAAATTAGCGATAAGGGCAGGACTCATATTTTTTGCAGCCTGCTCAACAATTTGAGGAAATTCGTAAGTCAGTTTAAGCAGCGATTTCTCTTTGTTTTCCAACTTTAGCCCATTAGTTTCGTAAGCCTCAAAATCAATTCCGGCTTCAGTTGCTTTGCGCAGCACCGATTTAATCCTGGCATGAGTGTATTGAATAAAAGGCCCTGTATTTCCCGTAAAGTCAATTGACTCCTCGGGATTAAACATCATTGTCTTTTTAGGATCAACCTTAAGAATAAAATATTTTAATGCACCAATGCTAAGCATTGTATAAAGCTTATGAGATTCTTCCTCACTAAAATCATCAAACTTACCAAGTTCTTCGCTGGTCTTTTTCGCTGTCAGGTACATTTCATCCATCAGGTCGTCGGCATCCACAACTGTTCCTTCACGCGATTTCATTTTTCCCTGTGGGAGCTCAACCATTCCATAATTAAGATGGTGAATAGTTTCAGCCCAATCGCGACCAAGTTTCTTTAGTATAAGTTTCAAAACATCGAAATGGTAATTCTGCTCGTTTCCAACAACATAAACCATGTCAGTAGGTTTGTAATCATCGTAACGAAGTTGGGCAGTTCCAATATCCTGAGTCATGTAAACCGAAGTTCCATCGGCACGCAAAAGAAGTTTCTGGTCTAGTCCTTCATCTGTCAAATCGCACCAAA
>JAOZNY010000023.1:19527-21711 GCA_029933565.1 Bacteroidales bacterium | reverse complement strand
GAAGTTAGGCAACTAAACTAAGTCCTTTCTTTTAAGTTTTGTGGGGCATTAATTATTAAGAATTTCCCACAAAAAAAGCCCGACAAATAGTTTTGCCGGGCTTTTCTTTTAATCATTTTGTGTTATTTTCCTTCAGCCATTACAGCCTCAACTTCTTCAATGGTTTTTGGAATAGGCTTGCCTAAAACCCGGTAGCCTGTTTCTGTTACCAAAATATCATCTTCAATGCGGATACCGCCAAAACCTTTATAGGTTTCAAGTTTGTCGTAGTTTACAAAATCCATGAATTTGCCTTCAGCACGGAACTGATCGATGAGGTCAGGGATAAAATAAATGCCTGGTTCAACGGTGAGTACAATACCTGTTTTTAACTCTTTTCCAAGACGTAAATATGCAGTTCCGAAAGTAGTGGCTCGCTTAGTATTTTCATCGTAACCAACAAAATCTTCGCCAAAACCTTCCATATCGTGAACATCCATTCCCATTTGGTGGCCAAGTCCGTGTGGCATGAAAAGGGTGTGTGCTTCTGCTTTCAATGCTGCATCTGTATCACCTTTCATTAGGCCTGCTTTTTTCAAACCTTCAATAATTGTGCGTGCAGCTAAGAAATGTATTTCACGATATTTGATTCCCGGTTTAATCGCCTCAATGGAAGCCATGTTTGCGTCTAAAACTATTTGATAGATTTCAGCCTGACGCTCATTGAATTTTCCACCTACTGGCACAGTGCGGGTAATATCACTTGAGTAACATTCCTGAGTTTCGGTACCGGCATCGGTAACCATCATCCTGCCAACTTCCAGAGTGTTGCCATGATTGTGGTTGTGCAGTGTTTGCCCATCCTGACTAAGAATAATCGGAAATGAAACAGGTCCGCCCAAAGCAAGGGAAATACCTTCGATGGTACCGGCAATTTTCTGTTCAACAACACCCGGCATAGCCATTTTCATTGATGTGGTATGCATTTCGTAGGCAATGTCAACGGCCTTTTCAATTTCTGTTATTTCCTCTTCACTTTTAATTTCTTTTAGTTTTACAACTCCTTTAATAAGTTCAACAGATGCGGCCGCTTTCACATCGGCATTTGCAAAGCCAAGCAAACTCGATAGTTCAATTGTTGTTTCGCCGCGATAAGGTGGTAAAAAATGAATTTCTCTTCCTTCGCTTTTTGCATCGGCAAGAAATTTTGCAAGATCTGTAAAAGGGGCTGTATTTTCTATTTCTACTGTTGCAGCAAGGTCAACAACTTTTGGCTGAACGCCCATCCATATAATATCGTCGATATCGAAGTCGTTTCCAAAAATATAATCTTTATTGTTGTCGAAATCAATCACCCCGGCAAAACCAGGGTTCTGTAATCCAAAAAAGTAAAGGAAATGACTATCCTGACGGAAATGGTATTGGTTGGCAGGGTAATTAAAAGCACAATCTACATTTCCTAAAAACAGGGCAATGCCCGATTTTACTTCATTTCTTAAATTATTTCTTCTGTTGCTATAAACTTCTTTTTTAAACATATTATTTGTGATTTAATTCTGTGATTTATTTTTTCTGTAAAATTATGAAAAATATAAGACGTAGATTGCGTAGATAAAACTGATTAATTGTACACGAAAAGTCATAACAAATCAGCGTGAATCAGCATCTAATAAAACAGTAAAAACTACTTCATCATGTCCTCAATATCCTCAACTTCAACAGGAATATCTTCCATCAGGTCAACCGGATTTCCATTAGTGATGAGGATGTCATTCTCAATCCTTATTCCAAAGCCTTCTTCCTGAATGTAAATTCCGGGTTCGCAGGTGAGTACCATGCCTGGCTTAAATATTTCGTGTTTCGAGCCCACATCGTGAACATCAAGTCCAATGTGGTGGGCAACACCATGCATAAAATATTTTTTGAAAAGGGGCTTTTCCTTATCTTGATTTTTAATGTCTTCATCAGTAAACAGTCCAAGATTAATCATTTCTTTTTCCATTAACTTATTTGCTTTCTCATTTATTTCGTTGATGTTCTGACCCGGTACATACATTTTTTTGAGTTCTTTAAAAGTCCTCAAAACGGCATTGTAGCATTGCTTCTGTCGTAAAGTAAATTTCCCGTTAACGGGGATAGTTCTACTCATATCGGCAGTGTAGTTGGCGTATTCGGCACCAAAATCCATGAGCATTAAATCGCCAT
>JAOZNY010000023.1:0-19427 GCA_029933565.1 Bacteroidales bacterium | reverse complement strand
GATGTTTCTTTTGCTTCGGCTTTGGTATATTTATGGCCTTCCCAGGTAGCAATCTGTTCGTTAGTTTCAATTAAAAAAAGTACTTCCCTTAAGTTTTTGTTTGGATGATTAGGTGCCAATACCAAAATGCTCTTTTCCTGATCAATTCCGCTAAGGTAAAACATATCACTCTGTTGCCTGAAAGGATGGTATTGGTCGCCATTGCGTGGCGATTGGTCGGCGGAGTGAAAAATTGCTACTGATTTCTCCTGAAGTTGTTCCACAAAACGCCTTCTGTTTTCTTTGAACAGTTTTTTGTCAATTGGAAAATATCTCATTTTGATAAATGAATTAGAAATAAATATTTAGTTATAAATATGCAGCAAATTACCATCGTAAATGGCTCCATATTCTATCATTGGGTATCGCCCTTCACCTGAAAACAACGATCCATCCAGTAATTGATACATGGTATTTGTACAAGTATCTTTTACAAAAGGATAATGTTCGTCGATAATTAGTTTGGTGCAAATATTACCATTGCAGCACTCATTTGGGGTATTTGGAGGCTGGCGTTCGTAGGCTTTAAATTCCTGAACACCCATTCGGTAAACCATAACTCCTCTGCTTCCCTGTGGGATATAAATACCGGGCTTTTCATCAAGATAAACCCAACCTCCAACAGTATTAAGTTCTTGAATTAAAGTAGAATTAGGGTCGATAGTAATATTGATGGGTACATTGGGAATGTTGGGGTTAATGTTATCCTTATTGCATGAAAATGCAACTAACAAAAAAACTCCAAACATGAATACTACAACTGTTTTTGTGAATTTCATAAATACAATAAATCAAAAAAACTTAACGCTGCAAAACTAATTATATTTTGTTGGTCTTCATAATACTATAAATTGACTTAATCAATTAACTTTGCAAGCAGAAATGAAACAATCATTAAAAAAACCAAAAATTTTTATTGCTGCTTTTGCTCTTGCTATTTTGTTGGCATTTTCTCCTTCGTGTGGTTCCTCTGAAGGTGTAAGCCGAGGAGTTGAGGAAGCCGAAAAAGCACAGGAGCAACGAGAGAAAGAGGCGAAAAAGGAATATGAGGCGGCAGAGAGGAAACAACGTGATGAGAAAAGCAATTATGCTAAGCAATTATTGAGGGAGATGCAGGAAAGTAAAGAGCAAGAAAGTATGGAAAGAGATAGTATTCAGCTAGATAGTTTGTTCAGAACAGAAGACAAGTAAAAATAATCAATACATAAAAGATAGTCCAATACCAAAACTGAACCACGAATGTGTGGGAGCATTCTTTGTTTTGATGGCTAAATTGTATTTTGTGTTTAGGTTCAGCCCAAAATTACTGACAATAAAAGGGATTGTAATGCCTACTTCGGGCGATAAACCAAAGTGCCAGGCATTTTCAGTTTCGTATTCGTTTATGCCAGTAACACTTTTGCCTCGAATATTATATACGCCAATTCCAATTCCTGCATAGGGGATAAACTTGTCGGTATTGAGAAGGTAGCCTGCTGTTAGCATAATTGGAATGGCTCGTAAAGAGTTGTCGAAATTCCCATAAATGGTATCATTATCAAATACAATACTACTTGCTCCCTTCTCCTCAAAAAAGGAGTTTAATCCAATGTGTCCTCCAACTAAAATAGTTGGCGTAATACATTTTTTATATTCAAAACTCACACCCTTATATGAATTTTTCTCCATTTGTGTTTTGGTGTTTCCCACTGGTATGGCTGCTTCCCATTGCAAACTCCACATGCTTCCGGTTTGTGAGAAAGAGGCTAAACTGAATAGTAGAAGAAAAATATATAAAAGAAATATTCGCATAAAATCTTTTTCTAAGTAAACGGTGATTATTAATTTTAGTATTTCACAAACGGTGATTTATTGAATTTTTTTGAATTTATTATTTGCAACTGCATATGGCCATTTTTCACAAAACATGAGTTTCTGAAGCAACTTGAATTAAATAGTTGATCGTGCCATTTACGGTTCAGGTTACGATTTACTTTTGGCTGCCTTTTCGAAAAACCACGCATCATTTGCGTAGTGCCTTCACTTTGGCTCTCAAAATGTTTTTTAAGAGCATCTTCATATTCTTTTCTAGCCTGTTCATCGGCCATTTGTTCCTGCTCCCTAAATTCTTTTTGTCCCTCAGTTTCTTCCGGATCACTTGTTCCTTTTAGTAAACTACATGAAGGAATAATAATAATCAACGAAAAGATTATAGAGAAAAGGATGTATTTATTCTTGTTAAGCAATTGTATCAAAGTTGAAGATAATAAGTGCAAGATAATATAAAATTTAACAAAACTTTAGAAACTATTAACATACTTAAAGTTTCTGGAGTGTAAATAGTTTTTATTTTTGCTAAAAATTTTAATACACTTTTAGTAATGTACAAATCAAAATATTTATTCCTATCTCTGGTTCTGCTTTTTACACTGTCTGGTTTAAGGGCTCAGGAGATCAGAAGTTTTTCGTTGCAAGAGGCTTTGGACTATGCAATGACAAACAACTACGACATAATGAAGTCGGAAAAGGATATTGAGATAGCCAAGAAAAGGATAACAGAATCTACGGCAATGGGTTTGCCCCAAATTAACGGTTCAATCGACTATACCGATAACTTTGCCAGACCTACTATGATAATGCCACCGGAGTTTTCGCCCGACGGTCAGCCGCTGGAAATTCAGTTTGGAACAAAATACGATGCAGCGCTAGGAGCCAGCATTAGCCAATTGGTATTTAGTGGTGAGTATTTGGTTGGGTTAAAGGCTTCTAAAAAATATTTGGAAACCACAAATGTTGACTTTTTTAAAAATAAAGTAGCCGTAAAACAGCAGGTAGCAAATTCGTATTATGCAGTGCTTACAACTAAGAAAGGTCTAGAAATTATAGATACAACACTTAGGGTAACAAGAGGTCTGGCCGAAGAAACACGACAGATTTATGAGGTTGGATTTAGTGAGGATCTCGATGTTGATCAGATGGAGTTATTGGTTTCGGACCTTGAGGCATCGAAATTATACTTTGAAAGCCAACTAAAACTTACCCATGCTTTTCTTAATTTCTATCTTGGACTTAATAATAATGACAGTATTATTCTTGAAGATAATCTTGAAGCATTGCTGGAAAAGCAAGAGTTATCCGATATTTTGCTGACAGAGTTTAATGTAAACATCAATCCCGATTATTATTCATTGCTTAAGCAAAAGGAGTTACAGTCTCTACAGATAAATTTGGAAAAAGCAAGTTTTATGCCCACGCTAAATGCTAATGTGTATTATCGAACACAGGCTCAACGTGATGTATGGAATTTCTTTGTTTTTGATGATAATCATAAATGGTACAACAGTTCGGCTTTAGGAGTTAATCTGAGTATTCCAATTTTTTCGAGTGGAATGCGGAGTTCGAAACTAAAACAGGCAAGACTTGTTGTTGAACAGATGGAAATTATGGAAAATCAATTGGAGGATCAACTAAACCTTCAGTATGATAACTTAAGGACAGAGTACATTAATACTTACAAAGTTTATTTAAACAAGAACAAAAACAGAAAGATTGCTGAAAAGATTTATTTGAAAACTACTGAGAAATATAAGCAGGGTTTGGCTTCCAGCCTCGATATTCTGAATACGCATAATCAGTTTCTAAATGCTGAACGCGATTACCTCTCTGCCTCACAGGCATTTCTGCAATCAGGTGAAGAACTCAAGAAAATTTTAACCGAAACAGTTTATTGATATTATGGAAAATGCACCAGAAGAATACGTAAAAAAAGTTTGCGAAATGTTTAAATCCTATGGTATTAAAAGCGTTACCATGGATGACGTGGCTCGGGAACTTGGTATCTCAAAAAAAACACTCTATCAATATTTTAAGGATAAATCAGAACTTGTAGGAATAATTCTGCAGAGAGAATTTGAACAAAAGGCTAAAGAATTTAGCAAAGCCATGGACAATAAACCGAATGCAATCGAAGAAGTGTTCGGGTACTTCAAAGTTCAGATGGAACTTTTGGTAAATCATAAGCCAAACTTTATGTACGATCTGAAAAAATATTACCCCATGCATTTTGAAAAATTCAATAAACGCAAACATAGCCGTATGTTGGATTCCATTTTAAAGAATCTAAAACGGGGAAAAAAGGAAGGTCTGTACAGAAAGGATCTTAATGAAGAATTAATAACCAAGATGCATATTGTTAGAATGGAATCAATAATGAGTTCTGGTTTGTTTTCATTCGAGGAAATTATTTCACCTCTATTCTTTTCAGAGGCCTTTAAATATCATTTATTTGGTATAGTTAGCGACAAAGGTCGGGAGATAGTAAATAAAAATATTGATAACATAATTGCAAATGCTTAATAAGATGAAAAAATTAGTACTAATAATAATTATAGGAATATCAGTTGTGGCATGTACTCCAACTCGGGATGCTGAAACCATTAAAAAGGAGATTAGAGAAAAACAATCTACTAAGGAAGAATTAACAATTCAAATAAATGAACTTGAAACGGAACTTCTGAAAATAAATGGAAATACTATTTATTCAGGAAAAAAGGTTGCCATAAAAACCATGGTAGCAAAAAAGGAGAAATTTGACCATTTCTTTACAGCTACAGGTGAAATTGAAAGTGTAAACGAGGCATTTATCAGTCCTGAAGTAAATGGGCAGGTTGTTAAAATTGCTGTTGTTGAAGGACAAAAGGTAAAAAAAGGTCAATTATTGGCCAAGTTAAACACCAGCCTCATCGAAAAAAATATTCAGGAGGTGAAGACTCAAAAGAAGTTTGCAAAAACAATGTACGACAAGCAGAGTGATTTGTGGAACAGGAATATTGGATCTGAAAGGCAGTACCTCGAAGCTAAGAATAATTATGAAAGCCTTGAGAATAAGTATCAAACTTTAAAAACGCAATATGATATGTCGGTGATTACTTCTCCGTTTTCAGGTGTGGTTGAAGAAATAATAATTAAGGAAGGAGAACTGGCGGGGCCGGGAATGATGTTAATGCAAGTGGTTTCGCTAAACGATTTAATAATTAAGGCTAAGTTGTCCGAGGCTTATTTGTCGTCCATTAAAGTTGGTGAAAAAGTAAGTTTGACATTCCCATCCTATTCCAATCTTAAAATGGAGGCTGTTATCAGTCGTACGGGTAATGTTATTAGTAAACAAAACAGGACTTTTATTGTTGAAATCAAACTCAACAACTCAAATAACAGCCTAAAACCAAATATGCTTGTAAATGTTTTATTCAACGATTATAGTGGTGCCGATAATTTTGTTGTACCATCGATTTTGGTGAAAAAAGATTTAAATGGCAGATATCTATATGTGGTTGCCAAAAAGGGTGAAAACGACATCGCCTCAAAAAAATATATTGAAACCGGAAAGTCGTATAAAGATAAGACTGAGGTGGTTGATGGTTTAAAAATCAGTGATCTAATAATAACTGATGGATACAACCATGTATCTGATGGAAGTGTTGTAAACATAAAAGACTAAATTTTAGCTATGGACACTAAAGATAAAAAAGAAGGAAAGGTCATTCGAGATTTTTGGCTTTCATCCTGGGCACTTAACAATAAAAATACAGTTTATCTGATTATGCTGATAACTGTGCTGTTTGGGGGATATTCATATATCACTCTTCCCAAAGAGTTGTTTCCTGAAATAAAGATTCCAACAATAATGGTGCAAACCATTTATCCTGGTAATCCACCTGTTGATATTGAAAACCTTATTAGCCGACCGTTGGAAAAAGAAATTGAGGCAGTTAAGGGAATAAAAAAAATGACTTCGGTTTCTTCGCAGGATGCCTCAAGTATTTTTGTTGAGTTTAACACCGATGTGGAAATAAAAACTGCCCTTCAGGATGTTAAGGATGCAGTGGATAAGGCTAAGCGAGAACTGCCTGATGACCTACTCGACGACCCGGCAATTGAAGATATCGACATATCGGAATTTCCTGTAATCTACATTAATCTTTCGGGCGATTTTGGCATGAATGAACTTAAAGATTATGCCGAAGATTTGAGTGATGAATTTGAAACTATTTCAGAAGTTTCAAAAGTAAATATTACGGGTATAACTGAGAGGGAAGTAAGCATTAATCTTGATCCTTATAAAATGAGTGCTCTAGAGGTTAGTTATAAAAATGTTGAGGATGCCGTTTCGTTTGAGAATATGTCGATGTCGGGAGGTGATCTTCAGATGGGAAATATTAAGCGTTCAATCAGGATGATAGGTGAATTTGAAAAACCTGAAGAGATTGAAAATATTATTGTAAAAGCTGAAAAGGGTAATATTGTTTACCTTAGGGATATTGGTAGTGTTGAATTTGGGTTTAAGGAGAGGGATAGTTATGCACGCCTAAACCATCAACCAGTTGTTTCGCTACAGGTGGTTAAAAAGAGTGGTGAGAACCTGCTTTCAACCATTGATCAGGTTTTTGAAATACTTGAAAGTTCCCGCCAATCACAAATGATTCCTGAAAATTTGGTTGTAACAATTACCAACGACCAGAGCGACATGGTAAAAAGGCAACTGAGCAACTTGGAGAACAGCATAATAATTGGGATTGTTTTTGTTGTTCTTGTACTATTTATCTTTCTTGGAACGCGCAACTCGTTGTTTGTTGGGCTTGCAATACCAATGTCGATGGTTCTTTCATTTTTAGTAATGGGTGCAATGGACTATAAAATTAACATGATTGTTTTATTTTCCTTAATCCTGGCCTTGGGAATGCTAGTTGACAATGCAATAGTTGTTACAGAAAATATTTATCGATACATCAGTAAAGGCTATAGCGTGATGGATGCTGCAAAACAGGCAACAGGCGAAGTGGCAGTACCCATTATTACATCAACCGCAACCACTCTTGCGGCATTTTTCCCATTGCTGTTTTGGGATAGCATTATGGGTGAGTTTATGTCGTATATGCCTATTACATTGATAATTGTGCTAACTTCTTCTCTGTTTGTGGCTTTAGTGATTATTCCGGTAATCTTTACACAATTTTACAAACCAGGTGCAAACCTAACTCTTCCCAATCCAAAAACTACTTTGATACTTGTGGGGACAATGTTAATATTTGCAGTCTTGTTCTTTGTGCTCAAAATTAATTGGTTGGGAAGCCTGCTTGTAATTTTTGCGATTATTGGATTACTTAACCTTGCCTTTATGTCGCGACTGGCTATGTGGTTTCAAAATGTAGCATTAGTTTGGATGGAAAATACTTATTTGAAGTTTATTCAGTTTGCGCTCCGTGGATCAGTACCATATCTACTTATTTTCTTCACTGTTGTATTAATGTTTGTAACCATGGGCTTCTATTTTGGAAGTAACCCAAAGGTTGAGTTTTTCCCTTCTTCCGACCCAAAATTGATAAATGTAATTGCTGATTTACCTATTAGTACCGATGTGGAAGTTACCGATTCGGTCATGGGTGTTTTTGAAGCACGGGTTTTTGAACTGCTTGAACCAAATATGGATATAGTTGAATCGGTTTTAACTATTACCGGAAAAGGTGCAGTAGGACAGAATGAAGGATTCAGTGGCCGTGGTGGCTCACCTAATCGTGGCTTGATTACTATAAATTTTGTAGATTTTGATAAAAGGGGAGGAAAGAATACCAACGATATTCTGGATCATATTGCAAATTCCATGGTTGGCTTATACCCTGGCATTACCTTAACAGTTGAAAGGCAAAGAGAAGGTCCGCCAACAGGAAAACCAATTAATATTGAGATAAGTGGAAAAGAATTTCAAAAACTGTTTGATCTAACCGATGAAATACGGGCCGAAATTAATAAAGCCAATATTCCAGGTATTGAAGAATTACAAATTGACTTAGACAGTGAAAAGCCTGAACTTCTAATAAATATCGACAGAGAAAAAACAAGGCGTTATGGTTTGTCGACAGCTCAGGTTGGCGATGTAATTCGTACGGCACTTTTTGGAAAGGAAATTTCTGACTTTAAAAGTGGTGAGGATGAGTATAAAATTGTAATGAAACTTGATGAAAAATACAGACATAGCATATCAAACTTAATTAATCAGCGAATAACTTTCCGCAGCCAGAGTAGTGGAAAAATTGTGCAGGTGCCAATTTCTGCAGTTGCTGATTTTGAATACAGTTCAACTTATGGGGCTATAACACGTATTGACAGAAACAGGGTAGTTACAATTTATTCAAATGTACTGCAGGGATACAATGCAAATGAGATAAATGCAGATATCCAGAGTATTATGAAGGATTTTGAAATGCCTGCCGGCTACACTTATTCATTTACTGGCGAACAGGAAGAGCAGGCCGAATCGATGGCATTCCTTTCTACTGCAATGTTAATTGCTCTTGCACTAATTACCATTATTCTTGTGTCGCAGTTTAATTCATTTGTAAAACCTGCAATAATTATGTTCACTGTTGTACTTAGTACAATTGGTGTATTTGGTGGTCTGGCTACATTTAATATGGATTTCATTGTAATTATGACAGGTATTGGTATCGTTTCGCTGGCAGGAGTGGTTGTGAACAACGGAATAGTTCTAATAGATTACGTTGGTTTGCTTAAGCAAAGAAAAAAGAAAGAACTCGGACTTGGTGATGATGAGGAACTTCCAATGGATATTGCAAAGCAATGTATTGTTGATGCTGGTAAAACCCGTTTGAGACCCGTTTTGCTAACTGCCATTACAACCATTTTGGGACTAATGCCACTTGCCACCGGTTTGAACATTGACATTGTTGGTTTCCTTAATACTTTCGATGCAAATATTTACTTTGGGGGCGATAATGCAACTTTCTGGGGACCGATGTCGTGGACTGTGATCTTTGGGCTAAGTTTTGCCACATTCCTAACTTTAGTAATTGTACCATCCATGTACCATGTTTTGGTGGTTGGAAAGATAAAACTAGGAAAACTGTTTAAATAGAATAATTGTAAGGATGATTGGAATAGTTAATTAACAAAATGAGAATTTTGCTTAATTGTTATTCCTTCCATTTAATACTGCAACCTATACCTGGTGTTTGTTCAGTAGGAACATTTCTTCCTATTAGAACGTATTCAATTGCTTTTCTTAGGTCTTTGCCTGTCACTTCAATATTATTTCCCGGGCGCGAATCGTCCAACTGTCCTCGGTAAACACATTTGCCCTTAGCATCAAATAAATTCAAATCTGGAGTACATACAGCATTATATGCTCTTGCAACTTCCTGAGTTTCATCGTAAAGGTAAGGAAATGGGAAACTGTTAGAAAGGCCAAAATCTTTCATTTTATCAGGATTATCTTCCGGATATTTATCAGCATCATTACTGCTGATGGCTACAAAGCCAATTCCCTTATTTGTGTATTCGTTGGCAATTTGTACAATTTCGCGGATCATATGTAAAACATATGGACAATGATTACAAATAAATATTACCAAAGTTCCTCTATTACCAACAACTTTTTGATGGGTGAGTGGTTTGTCACTAATGGTATCAAGTAAATTGAAAGCTGGGATTCTGAAGCCTAAGTCAATTATTTTTGTTGACGTTTCTGACATTTTTATTTATTTAAACAGCGTTTAATACGTGGAATATTTGCAAAGTTAAGAAAAAAATATCATTCAAAAGTCAATATGTTTCTATAAAGTAAATTTATTATACTGGCAATAAGTATGTTATTGTATTATTGATTAATTTTTAGGTAATTAGTAAGGAGTTTTGAATGCTTAATTCTTGATTAATTTGTTTTTTCCTTCACGAAATCAATGTTTCGCTTAAGCCCTTTAAAGCCTGTTCTTTCAACGGCAGTTCCTTTAAATAAGGCATCGAATTTTTCTTTGTTTAGGTTTTCCCAGTCCTTTTTTTCCATTTTTTTTAGGTCTTCTGAAGGTTGTAATAATATTTCTTTATTGGGTGTTGCAAAACGGTTCCACGGACAAACATCCATACAAATATCACAACCAAAAATATAATCTTCGAATTTACCCCTAAAGGTATTAGGAATATCTCCTTTGTTTTCTATTGTAAGATACGAAATGCATTTATTGGCATCTAGTTTGAAAGGTTCAAGAGCATTGGTCGGACATGCTTGAATACATTTGGTACATGTTCCACAACTATTTGCAACTGTTTTTATCTCATTTATTATTTCAATGTCAATTATAATGTGACCTATGAAGAAGAAAGATCCACCTTTTTTATTTATCAGAATAGTATTTTTTCCAATATAGCCCAGTCCGCTTTCACGAGCCCAGGCCTTGTCAAGTACAGGTGCCGAATCAATAAAAATTCTTGATTTGCGTTTGCCTGTTTTGTCTTCAATTTTTAGTAGAAGTTCTTTTAGTTTTGCCTTAATTATATAATGATAATCTTTACCATAGGTATATTTCGAAATTTTGTAATTGTCGATTTCCTCAAGGATATTGCTTGGGTAATAATTGAATAAAACAGTAATTAGGCTTTTTGCTCCTTCAACAAGCAAAGTTGGATTGTAACGTTTTTCACGATTTCTTTCAAGGTAGCCCATCTCAGCATTTTTACCTTCGTCAAGCCAAATTTCCATTCTTTTTTCGTCGTAGGGTAAATGTCTTGCAGATGAAAATCCGCAATCGAAGAAACCAAGTGTATCTGCCTCTTTTTTTATGAATTCGCCAAGTGATTTACCAAGCAAGAAATTGGTTTCCATGCTTAAAACAGATTTCCTTGTGTTGGGTCTTTCTTTAGTCCAAGATGAGTATATGCTTTCTCTGTTGCTTCTCTTCCCCTTGGGGTTCGCATTAAGTAACCTTCTTGAATAAGGTATGGTTCATAAACCTCTTCAATGGTTCCTCCCTCTTCGGCAACAGCTGTTGCAATGGTAGTGATGCCTACGGGGCCACCATTAAATTTTTCGATAATGGTGCTTAAAATTCTGTTGTCCATTTCGTCGAGGCCAAATTGGTCAACATTAAGTGCCTGCAATGCATGTTTCGAAATCTTAATATCAATATTTCCATCGCCTTTTATTTGGGCAAAATCTCTAACCCGCCTCAAAAGTAAATTTGCAATTCGTGGAGTCCCCCTGCTTCTTCCCGCAATTTCAAATGCGGCTTCATCAGTAATATCAATTTTTATTATTAACGCCGATCTTTTAATTATACCAGCCAATGTTTCAATATCGTAATAATTTAATCTTGAGTTTATTCCAAATCTTGATCGTAGGGGAGAAGTTAGGAGACCTGAGCGGGTTGTTGCACCCACAAGTGTAAATGGGTTTAGGGCAATTTGTACGGCCCTTGCATTAGGACCTGTTTCAATCATTATATCAATCTTGAAATCCTCCATTGCCGAATAAAGATATTCCTCAACAACTGAACTTAGGCGATGGATTTCATCAATGAACAAAACATCGTTTTCCTCAAGGTTGGTCAATAGCCCAGCCAGGTCACCGGGTTTGTCGATTACCGGCCCCGATGAAGTTACAATGTTTGCACCTAGTTCGTTAGCAATAATATACGAAAGTGTTGTTTTACCTAATCCCGGAGGGCCATGCAAAAGAACATGATCAAGCGCATCGCCACGTTGACGTGCAGCCTGCACAAATATTTCAAGGTTTTCAACCACCTTTGGCTGACCTGCAAAACTCTCAAACCTGCCTGGTCTTAAAGCATTTTCAACTTCAAGTTCTGTTGCACTCAAATGTGATTTTATAGGATCAAGGTTTTCGTTCATATTTAAATTAATTGACCAACAAAAATAGTATTTGCCTGCAAATGTAATAATCATAAGGTATGGTTTTAATAAAAGATTATTTTATGACAAACAGATGTAAATATGCAAAGCGTTGGAATAGAGGTGGTTTGTAAAATAGAATTATTTATTTACTAAATAAATAGTAAGAAATCTTTAATTTGCAATCTGCTTATTATCTGTAGATTAAGTTGTTTGCAAGAAGATTTGCCGGGAATGTAGTTTGATTATTTGTTTGAAACAATGAATTATTTTTCTTATATTCGCTTCATTAATAGGTCTCAGATGTGTTATTTAAATTATTAGATTAATAAACCATTATTTGAGATGGTGTTTAATAATTTACCAGAAAACAGTTTCGGGGACGCAAAATTATAGTGCGATGAAGAATATTGTAATAGCATTCGATTTCTCGAAAAATTCAATACATGCACTTGAGTACGCAGTTTTGTACGCTAATGTATTAGAATCTGAGATAACTTTACTTTGGGTTGATAATTCAGTTTCTGATGATTTGGGTCTTCAGCATATTGAAAATGAGTTAAGGATAGAAAAGAAGACAAACCTTAAAAAACTGATAAAGACTTTTGAAACCAAACTGAAACAAGGAAAAATCAAAGTTGTTTTAAGAAAAGGAAAGGTTTATCAGGAAGTTCAAAAACTAGCAAAAAAAATTGATGCCGATTTTATTTTTGCAGGTACCCATGGCGTATCGGGATATGAGCAATTTTGGATAGGCAGCAATACCAATCGCATAGTTACATCTGCTCCATGTCCGGTTGTTACAATAAGAAACGATTACAACTTTAAGGGTGATATTAACAATATCCTTATGCCTATAGACAGTTCGATGGAAACAAAGCAAAAGTTGCCATTTGTGGCTGAACTAGCAAAAAAGTTTAATGCGAAGATTCATTTACTTCAGATAATAAATACACCACTTAAGGTAATTAGAAGGCGAATTGACAAAATAACACTTGATGCCGTTGAGTGCCTAGAAGAGGAAGGTGTGGATTTTATTCAGGAGACTGTAGAAGGGAGCAATGTAGTTGTAACTTTACTCAATTATATTGACAAGAATGACCTCGACCTTATTTCAATAATGACAGATCAGGGAACCACTACTGCCAATAAGTTTTTAGGCCCATATGCCCAACAGTTGATAAATAATTCCAGCATTCCTATAATAAGTTTGCGTGCTAAGGAGTTTCGTTAGTAAATAGTTTGTTTTATGAAGAAGGTAATAATTTTTGTGATTTTTATATTTAACGTATCTGGTTTTCTTTATGCGCAGAGTAATTATGGGTATTATGGGAATACTGAAGAATTGACCGTAGATAATTTGTTAGAACTTCATAAAGAATTTAATAGCAATTTTAATAGTATTAAAGGCTACAGAATACAAATATTTAAAGGATCGGGAAACACTGCTCTGGAGAGTGCGGAGGTTTTAATGGATGAATTTAAGGAAGAGAATGAAAATACAAAAGCCTATATTTCATTCTCAGAGCCATATTACCGGGTTAGGGTAGGTGACTTTAGAACAAGGCTGGACGCATTAAATTTTTTAGGAGAAATAAAAAAAGCATATCCAAGCGGATTTGTAATTCAGGATAATATTGAGTTTATTGTTTTACCAAAATACCAAAAACGCCATAAGTTATGAGTAAGAAAATAATAGTGGGTCTTGATTTTTCCAATTGTTCGATTAATGCCCTTGAGCATGCAGTTTCTATTGCAAAAAGAGCAAATTCAGATGTTTCCATGGTATGGGTAAATCATCTGGATTATTCAAAAGAAATATTTTCGGTTGAGCCAAAACAACTACTTAAAGAAGTTGAAGAAAGACTTCATGGTATTGTTGAAAAATATTCTCCTCAATTGTATGGTCAAAAACTTGATTTCATAATTCGAAAAGGAAAAGTTTATAAGGAGATTTGTGATGTTGCTGCTGAGCAGAATGCATTTTTAATTATTGTAGGCACACATGGATCCTCTGGTTTTGAAGAGTTTTGGATTGGTAGTAATGCTAATAGGGTTGTGTCAACTTCTAAAATTCCAACAATTACCATTAGGGGTGGAATTGATGTTGGGCGCGATCTGAAACGTATTGTAATGCCTTTTGACAGCACAAAGGTTACAAGACAAAAAATGCCCATAACGGCTCTTCTTGCCGATTATTTCGATTCTGAGATTCACCTCTTGGGACTCTTTACATCATCAATGGACGATATTAGGTTCAGAGTAAGGAACTATATTTCACAGGCTGAGGATTATTTAAAAGAAAACAATATTAAGTATCAAACTAAATTTATGGAAGTCCATAATATTACTGAGACTACCCTTAATTATGCAAAAAGTATTGATGCTAACCTTATTTCTATTATGACTGAACAGGAAACATCAACGTCTAATATTTGGTTAGGGCCATTTGCAGCTCAAATGGTTAATCATTCGCCAATACCTGTACTTAGTGTACATCCTGATAAGGTTAAGTTTTATAACGGATAAAAAAAAGAGGTCTAACATTTGTTAGACCTCTTTTTTTTTAATTTTTTATTTCTTCACCACTATTATTAAAGAAATGGTACTCAAGCAAATGATAATCCTTTTCGCTGTTGATACTAATCCAATTACGATATTTAAAATACCAATCCAATTGTACTGATTTTAGGCCTTTTGTAAGATAAGCAAATACAAATGGGTGAACATTTAGAGAAAGGTTTTTCTCATTTTGGTCCTGAATTAAATAATTTAGGTTGTTTTCAATTTCATCTATCAGCATTAACGCCGACTTTACTTTTCCTGTTCCCAAACATACAGGGCATTGTTCTGAAACTTTAACTTCCATTTCAGGGCGCACTCTTTGACGCGTTATTTGTACAAGGCCAAATTTACTAGGAGGAAGAATAGTATGCTTTGCCCTGTCTTTGTCCATATCTTCCTTCATCTTTGCGTAAAGAGCCCGGCGGTTCTTTGCTTCACGCATATCAACAAAGTCAACAACAATAATTCCACCCATGTCCCTTAATCGTAATTGCCTAGCAATTTCAGTGGCGGCTTCAAGGTTAGTGGCTAAAGCATTTTGTTCCTGCGAACTGTCTTTGTTTACCCTATGGCCACTATTAACATCAATAACATGCATGGCTTCGGTATGCTCAATAATTACATACACACCACTTTTAATAGTGACAGTTTTTCCAAAGGAACTTTTAATTTGTTTATCAATTCCAAAAGCCTCAAAAATAGGTTTTTTAGAAGTATGTCTTTTTATAATATCTTGTTTGTCGGGTGCAAATGATTTGATAAAAGACCTTGCTTCATCGTATAAAACAGCATCACTAATGTGTATACTATTGAATGATTCATTTACTACATCACGAAGTAATGCCGAGGTACGGTCAAGTTCGCTCAACACTTTAATAGGTGCACTTAAGTTAGGGAGTTTGCTCATTATTTTATCCCACTTTGCTGTTAGATTCCTAAGGTCTGAATCGAGTTCAGCAACCTTTTGGTTTTCGGCAACAGTTCTAATAATTACTCCAAAGTTCTTTGGTTTAATGCTCAAAATAAGACGCTTGAGGCGGTTTCTTTCCTCTTTGTCCTTAATTTTTTGCGAAATGGAGATCTTATTTGAAAATGGTAATAAAACAATAAACCTTCCCGGGAAGGATATTTCTGTTGAAATTCGTGGTCCTTTTGTTGAAATTGGTTCTTTGGCAATTTGAACCAAAATCTGCATACCTGAAGTAAGCACTTGTGTAATCTTGCCTGTTTTATGTATGTCGGGCTCCGATTTAAACTCATCTGGTTTAATCAGATGTGCTCTTCCCTGAAGTCCAAGTTTAACAATTTTGTTAAATGTTCTGATTTGTGGTCCAAGGTCAAGGTAATGCAAAAAAGCATCTTTCTCATAGCCAACATCAACAAAGGCGGCATTTAGGCCAGGCATTATTTTTCTTACCTTACCAAGAAATACATCGCCAACAACAAAATTATTGTTGGTTTTTTCGTTATGAAGTTCAACAAGATTTTTATCTTCTAAAAGTGCAATATTAACCTCAGATCTGTTCGAGTCAATTACTAATTCTCTGTTCACATCAATAAAAATTAATAAATATAACGCACTACATTGTTACATTATGCAACAATTGCAAACTTAAAAGGAAGATTAAGTTTATGGAGGGGATATAAATATAGAGGTTGCTCTTTATGATTTTTATAAAAAAAAAGAACAACCTCCAGATTACGCATTAAGAATGTTATTTCTTCTTATGCCTGTTTTTACGCAAACGTTTTTTACGTTTGTGCGTCGACATCTTATGTCTTTTCCTCTTTTTTCCGTTTGGCATTGTAAATTATATTTTGTGTTATAAATTATGCGTTTTTAACCTGATTAACAAAAGTTTTGGCAGGTTTAAAAGCAGGAATATTATGTGCAGGAATGATAATAGTAGTATTCTTTGAAATATTACGGCCAGTTTTTTCAGCTCTCTCCTTAATGATAAAACTACCAAAACCTCTTAAATAAACGTTTTCACCGTTTATCATGGTTTCTTTTACAGTTTCCATAAATGATTCAACAACTGCCTGTACGGCTACTTTCTCAATTCCTGTTTTGTTCGAAATGTCTGTTACAATTTCCGCTTTGGTCATGATTATATTTTTTATTAATTAGTAATAATAATTTTATTTTGGGTGGCAAAAGTAATACAATTTTCATTAAAAAATCATTTTTATCTTTTTTTTTCAATTCTAATCCATTCTTATTAAGCCAATTGCTATTTCCCTTTTTGCCTTTAGTGTTTAAAAAACTATTTATAGGGCTAAATGAGCAAAAATATTGTGCTTTGTTTATAGATGTTTAGTGGGCTGTTGAAAAGTTTAAAGTAAATGACAAACTAAAAGTATTATTTTTGATAATTGTTTAAAATAGTAATTAATACTCAATAAAAAGAAATGGCAGGTTTAAATAAAGTAATACTAATTGGACATTTGGGTAAAGATCCGGATACTTTTACCTTTGATGATGGAACTAAGAAAGCAAGTTTTTCGTTGGCAACTACCGAGAGTTATAAAAGTAGAGATGGTGACTGGCAGGACAAAACAGAATGGCATAATATTGTTGGATACAGATATTTGGCTGAAAAAAACATAGTTAAGGGTGACCTGGTGTATATTGAAGGTAAAATTAAAACACGTAAATATCAGGATAAAGAAACCAGGGCAGACAGGTATTTGACAGAGATAATTGCAGAGAAAATAAATATTCTTTCACGTAAAGAAGACAGAAGTTTTAGTAATACTAATCAGCCTTCTGGTGAAAATGTAAGTCCAAGTCAACCTACGCAAGAAAGTCAATCACCAAAGACTGATAATGCCCCGGAAGATGATTTGCCATTTTAGTATTATTTTTGCAAAAATATTTTTGAACTAAATCAATTATTTTGGAAATCAATGATCCTGATCCTCTCCCCGAGCCTTTAATGGTTATAATTACCAATATGTTCGCGGAGGTGTCAATTGAAGAAATAGTTACTTTTTTGATTTTAGCAGTATTGCTTCTAGCCTCTGGATTGGTGTCGGGTTCCGAAACTGCTTTTTTTTCGCTCGAGCCAGCAGATGTTGATAAACTCAGAAAACAAAGGAGCAAAAAGAAAGCAAGAGTACTAGAATTGCTTCAGCAACCTAAAAGTTTATTGGCTACTATTTTAATTGCTAATAACTTTGTCAATGTGGCCATTGTAATTATTTCTACTTATTTCAGCACCTTTTTTGTTGGCCCCCAAACCGACCCGGTTTTTGTTTTTCTGTTACAAGTTGTTTTAATCACTTCAGTAATATTACTTTTTGGTGAAATTATCCCTAAAATATTAGCCAATAGGAAGTCTGTTGAAGTCTCACTTTTTATGGCAGATCCTCTTTTTATACTTGAGAAAATATTTAAACCCTTAAGCATGGTATTACTCTCATCTACAACAATAATTGATAGGAAAGTAGGGGATAAAGGCCATAATATTACAATGAGTGAACTTTCGGATGCAATAGAATTAACTATTGAAGAAGATGCACCTGATGAAGAAAAAATGATACTGAAAGGTATTGCAACTTTTGGCGATAAAGAGGCGAGTGAGATTATGCAATCGCGGATGGATATTCTGGCAGTTAGTGAAGATACAGATTTTGCAAAAATTATGCAAATTGCAATAAGTTCCGGCTTTTCGCGAATTCCTGTTTATGTAGAAACCATCGATAAGGTTAAGGGAATACTTTATATTAAAGATTTATTGCCCTTCCTTTACAAAAAAGAAAAAAAGGACTGGTCTAAACTTTTACGCCCAGTGTTTTACGTTCCTGAAAATAAAAAGATTAACGATCTGCTCCAGGATTTTAGGACTAAGAAAATTCATCTTGCAATAGTTGTTGACGAATATGGTGGCACTTCCGGTATAATCACCCTTGAAGATATTATTGAAGAGATAGTAGGTGAAATTAGTGATGAGTTTGATGAGGAAGAACAACTAAAATTTAAAAAGATAAGTGATAATACTTTTAGTTTTGAGGCAAAAACTCCAATTAATGATTTGTGTAAAATACTCGAAATTGAGGATGATGTTTTTGATGAAGTAAAGGGAGAAAGTGATTCACTAGGAGGACTTTTGCTTGAACTAAATGGACGCATACCTGAAAAAAACAGCATAATAAAATATAAACAATTTAGTTTTAGGGTGGTTGATGTAGATCAAAGAAGAATAAAGGAAATTGATGTTACGATTAATTAAATGCAATGAAATGAGGAGTAGACTAAATGTTGTTTTGATTTTGCTAATTGTTATAATTTTAGGTTCGTGCGAGCAGAATTACAGCCCAAAACCCAGAGGTTATTTTAGGATTGATTTACCTCAAAGGGAATATATCGATTTTGATACTACTTTTCCGTATTCTTTTAACTACTCAAATTATATTAGGATTGAACAGGACCCATATTCAACTAACGAAAAGTATTGGATTAATCTTGTTATGAAAGATTTTAATGCTACACTGCACCTAAGTTATAAGGTAGTTGATGGTAATCTGGAAAAGTATCTTGAAGATTCGCACACTCTTGTAACAAAGCATATTCCAAAGGCTGATGCCATTTACGACAATCTGGTTGTTGATCGCGACCGTAATGTTTTTGGGCTTACCTATAAAATTGTTGGAAGAGGAGCGGCCTCACCATATCAGTTTTTTCTTACTGATAGTAGTTCGCACTTTTTGAGAGGGGCACTTTATTTCAATTACCTACCCAATAACGATTCGCTACAACCTGTGATCGACTTTGTAATCGAGGATATTGAACATATTATTGAGACTCTGGAGTGGAAGTATAAGGAGCCGAGATAAAAGAATCAAGAACCAAGAATCAGGAGTTAGGAATCAAGAACCAAGAGTTAATCTCAAAAATAAATTCAACTCCGAATTCTAAATTCAGAACTCCAAACCCTTATTGTCTCAAATTCAATCGCCCTACTTCTTCGTAAAATACACTATCTATTTCGTTGGCAATATCAATTTGCTTATATTCCCTGGTAATTTGTCCTAGGCGTTGCAGCACTGCTAAAGCTTCTCTAATATCGTCATCGTAAGCAGCATGAAACCTTGGAGACAAACTATTGTAATAGGCTAGATCTTCGGCATATCTGTTGAAAATA
>JAOZNY010000172.1:2884-6437 GCA_029933565.1 Bacteroidales bacterium | reverse complement strand
AATGTTTGCAGTAAGTATTTTATCATTTGTGGCATTATACTTTAGTAATGGCGTTTTTGGTTTGGCAGTTGGAAGGCTTGAGATTTTAGCTGGACTAATGTTGGTTTATGGGTTTTTTACGGGTTTGATTTTAGGACAAACATATAAAACCCTTCCATTTATAATTTGGCTTTTTTACTACCAAAAACTGGTTGGTAAACAGAAAGTGCCTTTGGTTGCAGATTTATACAGCGATAGACTGGCAGAAATCCATATGTATTCATTTTTACTGAGCATTGTTCTTTTTGTGATTGGGTTACTGTTTTCAATAAAAATAGTTCTGCTAATTGCTGCTTTGGCGATGCTTTTTACTAGTCTGGTTTATGGATTTAATGTTTATAAAATGATATTTCACAGGAAGCAAAGAGTGAATGCTTAAGTGAGTAAATGATTGAATAGAAATAATACAAAATATTTATAAAATGATACAAGAAAATATTACCGAAGAAGAAGCAAAAGTATATGAAGTATTAAAACAAGTTCCCGATCCGGAGGTTGCTGTTAACATTGTCGATTTAGGCTTGATCTATAAAGTAATAAAAAATGATGATGCAAAAACACTAGATGTTGATGTAACTCTTTCAACACCAGGTTGCCCTGTTGGTGACACCATAATTCATCATATTGAAACTGTTTTGCAGAACAATTTTCCTGAACATGCCATTTTGGTAGAACTTGTTTGGGAACCAACCTGGAACCCCGACATGATCAGTGATGAAGGCCGCGAGGAATTGAATGCGTAGGAGTTGCGGGTTGGAGAGTTGCGAGTTGTGAGTTGCGGGTAACGAGTTGCCCACCTCTGCTATGCTCCAGAGGGTAAACGGTTTACAGGTTAATTGCAAATAAATTAGTCTAAAAATAGAATAAATAATGTTTTCAAAGTCAACTGAATATGCCTTGCGGGCAGTGGTTTATTTAGCCGAGAACTCATCTGATGAGAATCGGTTTGGTACTAGCACTGTTGCCGAGGATCTGGGATTTCCGGAGCCTTATCTTGCCAAAGTGTTACAACACTTGGTAAGAAGGGGAATTATCCAGTCGGCTAAGGGACCCAAAGGTGGTTTTTATGCAAGCGAGAAAACATTAAATTTTTCCTTATTGGAAATAATTGATGCTAATGAAGGCCTCGATTTCTTTAATAAGTGTGGGCTTGGCCTGCACGACTGCAACGATAAAAAGCCTTGTCCAATTCATGATGATTACGGTAAATTTAGGGATGGACTTTATAACACTCTTTCTGAAAAGAAAATAAAGGATATTGTTGTTGATTTAGATAAGGGGATTTCGTTTATGAAGTTTGCTTAAATCTTTCTCGAGAAGTCACAGACTTCTTTTTATTGGGAGGTTGAAGATGCAATCTTCAACCAGTTTTATCTGTTATAATTACAATTCTAGTGAGTTAGCATAATTTATTTAGTACATAAATAAATTTAGAAATCAGGGCCAAATCTGTCCAAACTACCAAATCCAGGGTTGAAATTGGAAAGTTGAAGATGCAACCTTCAACCAGTTTAATTATGCCAACTGATAAATAGAAAAATTTAGAAACCTGGTCCAAATCCACCTAAACCACCAAATCCAGAATTGAAATTATTAGGTGAGCCAAAACTATTGTTTGGGTTTCCAAAGTAATAATCAGGATAATTTTGTTCGCGGTAATGGAAACTTGCATTAATTCGAAAATGCTCTGTTACTTTATACTCAACATCAAGTATCGCACCCTGACTGCTAAAATCAAAGTAGTTAGAATTATTGGTTTCTGAGAAATTTGTAGGATTGAGTAAGAATGTTTTATAGCCGGTTCCCCTAATGCTGAGTTTTTCGTTTACATGGTAAGTGCCTGAAAAATAAATACTACCATAACTTGAAGGACTACTACCAAAAGTTCCTCCTTCAAGACTGCTGTTGAAAATACTCGAATAACCAATCCCAAAACTAATATCTACTTTTTTTGAAACAGGCATGCTGATTTCCGGTGCAATGTAGGTGCCGAAACTACTGTAACCGGGAGCAAAACTTGTGAATGAAGTTCCAAGGCTAACTTTAACATCCGGTTTAAAACCTTGCTTCTCATTTTGTGTAATTTCAGTTTTACTTTCTGTATCCTGTTTTACATTTGAGCCAAATGCTTGACCAAACGAATCAATCTGAATCAGTGCAGAACTAATAATTATTAAAAGTAAGATTATGCTTTGTTTTTGCATGTGGCAAAGGTAAAGAAATAGTTGATTGTTGTTTGGTTTTAATTTTCTTTATGATTTTTCAAACTGAATACCATTCTGTCTTCAATTAATTTCATTTCAATAATATCCATTAATATGAAGTCGGAGAGAAGATCTTCGAGTTGGTATTTATTAAGACCTGTTTTATTTCTCAGCAAGTTTATATCTGCTTCATTTTCTGACGTTAAACATTTCATTAAGTCTTGCTCAGTTTCTCCATAGTTAATTATAATATTTTCCAACGATTTTTGCTTAGCCCATACTTTTATCATTAAACTATTTGCCAAATTATTTTGGTCTTTATTTCTAATGTAGGCTTTAAACTTTCCTTTTGTGTCGGGAGCCATGTGTGGGTAGTTTTCACTTTTAGGAATTATTATTTCCAAAACTTTTTTGCCATCAATTTTCCATCTTCTACTTTCAAACTCCACTTTTGGCTTGCAATAGTTGTTTGCTGCATTTTCAATCATATAGGCTTCTTCCTGCGATTTTATTCCTATAATTTTACCATCATCATTAACACCAATCAGAAGTTTTCCTCCTTTTGAATTTGCAAAAGCAACCAACGATCGGGCTATCTTGGCAGCATCTGAAATCTCAAATTTAAAATCGAGATGAAGCCCTTCGCCATGTTCAATTAATTGTTTTATGTAGTTTGATTTTCTCAAAGATTGTTTTTTCCAATTGATTTACTCAGATTGCTCACCATGTACAAATGGTAATAAATATTGTAAAAATAATTTTGCACCTATCAGTTTAAACTCTTAAAAAACTACTTACCCACAAAAATATGTCTGCGTTTATCTGCGCAATCTGCGGGAACCCATTTTACAAAAATTCGATATTTTCCTTAGTCATTGTTTTTTCGCAGTAGTGGCATGAAAGTTTCATCGTGCCTTTGTGGTCTTCTATTACCTTAAATAATGTAGGAATGTCCTCCTTGTTTGTAACACATTTTGGGTTGAAACACTTAACAATTTTTTCAACAGTTTGCGGCAATTGTACCTTTTGCTTTTTTGTTATTTCGTAGTCTTCAATCTCAATAAGCGTTGCTGTGGGCGCAACAAGGGCAATTTTGTTTATTTCAGTTTCATCAAAAAAAGTATCACTTATTTTAATCAGCCCTTTACTAATATATTTATCACTGTATAAATTTGTTCCAAAATAAACCTGATTTTCAGTTCCAGCCAAATTAAGCATGTTTACCACTTGAAATGTTTTATCGGATGGGATGTGGTCGATAACTGTACCACTGCGGATAGCTGATACTATTAATTCTGTTCTTTTTTTGT
>JAOZNY010000172.1:1701-2784 GCA_029933565.1 Bacteroidales bacterium | reverse complement strand
GCAATCAATGCCTGACGAACATAAACCCCATTTTTAGCCTGTTGAAAATAGTAGGCTTTAGGATTTTCGTCCACATCAACATTAATTTCGTTTACGCGTGGAAGCGGATGCATAACTTTCATCGTTTCCTTTGCGTTTTCCAGCATGCTGTTTTCAAGTATGTACGCATTTTTTACCCTTTCATATTCTAGTGGATCTGGGAATCTTTCACCTTGAACCCTTGTCATGTAGAGAATATCGGCTTTTGGAATTGCCTCAGATAAATCTGTGTATTGATGGTATTCCAAATTGGCTTTCTTAATCCAGGTTTTAACAGCACTTGGCATTTTAAGTGATTCGGGCGATACAAAATGAAAAGTTGCTCCAAAAAGGCTAAGCGCCTGAACCAGAGAGTGTACTGTGCGTCCATATTTTAAATCGCCAACCATTACAATGTCAATATTCTCAAGACTTCCTTGTGTTTTTCGTATTGAATACAAATCGAGCAAACACTGAGTAGGATGCTGATTAGCGCCATCACCGGCATTGATAATTGGAACAGGAGAAACCTCACTGGCATAGCGTGCACTTCCATCCAAAGGATTACGCATTACAATAAGATCTGAATAATTGCTTACTGTTAAAATAGTGTCTTTTAAAGATTCACCCTTTTTTACGCTTGAAGTATCGGCACTGGCAAAGCCAATTATACTCCCTCCTAAATACTGAACTGCACTTTCAAAACTTAATCGTGTGCGAGTGCTGGGCTCAAAGAATAATGAGGCAATCACATGCTTATTAAGTATTTGTTGCCTTTGGTCTTTTTCAAACTCTTCAGCAAGGTCAAGTATGTAAATAATCTCTTCCTTAGTGTAATCGGTAATGGAAACTAGACTCCGATTTTTTAAATCTACCATATCGTGTTAATTTAAAACATAAAAAAAGACGGTAGCCCGTCTAATAAATTTGTAATTACCTAAAATTCAGGTGTATAATTTGTGTGTAAATGAAATAAACAATCTTCATCCTAAAAAACAAAGATAAAGGGAAATACAAATACCAAATTGATTTTTTATTGACAAATTAGAGTTTTTTTGAACATTT
>JAOZNY010000172.1:0-1601 GCA_029933565.1 Bacteroidales bacterium | reverse complement strand
GGTATTCCCGGAAACGATTCAACGTATTTAACTTTAATGTCGGGAAACGATTCTACTATTTGTACTTTAAAATCAGGAAAGGACTCTACTGCCTGCCATTCTCCACAGTCATCGGGGAAGGCTTCAACAAATTTTACTTTTAAATCAGGGAATGATTCTACCACCTGAATTTTTATGTCAGGAAACGATTCCACAAACTGTACTTTCCCTTTTAACTCTATTCCATTCCACGAACATTCTTCCAGATTACTGAAATGAGGGGTTGAACAACTTTTCTCAGTTCCAGGCTCGGCACAGTCCAAGGGATTGAAGCCAGCAAAAGCAAAAACAACTAGACTAAGAACGAATGGAATTGCATATTTTTTAAACATGATTTCTTTTTTATCTAGCAAAACTGCAATTAAGATGCCATATTTTGACTAGCCTAAAACAATTTTCTTAACAGCATCAGCATACTTCTGTGCCTTCTCCATGCTAGTGCTTTCAGCATAAACCCGCATAATGGGTTCGGTATTGCTTGTGCGAAGTTGCACCCAGCCATCAGGGAAATCTATTTTTATTCCATCGATGGTAAGTATTGGGAATTCCGAAAAATGAGATTTTACTTTTTCAAAAAGCGTTTTTACATCAGTTCCTTCATGCAGGTCGATTTTGTTTTTGGAAATAAAATAATCAGGATAAGTCTTGCGGAGTTCGCTGAGTTTGATTTTTCTTTTTGCAAGATAAGTTAACAGAAGTGCAACACCCACAAGAGCATCGCGGCCCGAATGGAGTTCGGGGTAAATTACTCCTCCATTGCCTTCGCCACCAATTACGGCATTTACCTCATTCATTTTTTCAACAACATTTACCTCACCCACAGACGCAGCTGAATATTCGCCACCTGCCTTTTCGGTTACATCTTTTAAGGCTCTTGTTGACGAAAGGTTGGAAACAGTATTGCCTTTTTTGTTTTGTAAAATATAATCGGCAACAGCAACCAATGTGTATTCTTCGCCAAACACTTCTCCATTTTCCATAACCAGAGCAAGTCTGTCAACATCGGGGTCAACCACTATTCCCATATCGGCATTTTTAGCCACAACAGTTTCCGAAAGATCGATTATATTTTCGGGAAGAGGCTCAGGATTGTGTGGGAAAAGACCTGTTGGTTCGCAGTAAAGTTCTGTAACATTATTTACTCCCAATGCTTTTAAAAGTTGAGGAATGGCAATTCCTCCGGTGGAGTTTACGCCATCAACAACTACTTTAAAGTTTGCATCTGCGATTAAATCTTTGTCAACAAGTTCAAGTTTTAGGATTTCCTGAATGTGGTCGTCAATTGAGTTTTCGTAAGTAGTAATTTCTCCTAAATCATCAACATCGGCAAAATCAAAATCCTGACTTTCGGCTAATTCCAAAACCTGCGCTCCCAATTCAGCAGAAATAAACTCACCTTTTTCGTTTAGCAATTTTAGAGCATTCCATTGCTTGGGGTTGTGGCTGGCTGTAAGGATAATACCACCATCTGCCTTGCGTTTTATTACTTCCATTTCCACTGTGGGAGTTGTTGAAAGTCCTGTGTTTACAACATTAATTCCCATTCCGGAAAGTGTTGCATT
>JAOZNY010000171.1:4977-6529 GCA_029933565.1 Bacteroidales bacterium | reverse complement strand
TGAGCACAAACCATAGTTAAGGCTTCGTTTTGTGTTGGGTTAACTTTGCCTGGCATAATCGATGAACCAGGCTCATTGGCTGGAAGTTGAATTTCACCAATGCTACAGCGTGGACCGGAAGCAAGCAATCGAATGGTATTTCCAATGTGCATTAAACTAACAGCCAACTGTTTTAGTGCCCCTGAACTTTCAACTATTGCATCGTGTGCTGAAAGCGATTCGAATTTGTTTTCGGCTGTAACAAAAGGAAAGCCTGTAAGTTCAGCAATTTTTTTAGCAACTTTTACCGAATAGTTTGGTGGAGTGTTTATTCCTGTTCCAACAGCAGTTCCGCCTAAAGCAAGTTCTGTTAAATGTGCCAGCGTTGCATTAAGCGCTTTTAAGCCATGGTCGAGTTGTGATACGTAACCGGAGAATTCTTGTCCTAAAGTTAAAGGAGTTGCATCCATTAAGTGAGTACGCCCTGCTTTTACAATGTCTTTAAATTCTTTGGCTTTCTCATTCAAAGCATTTCTCAACATTTCAACACCGGGGATGGTTGTTTCAACAATCATTTTGTAGGCTGCAATGTGCATTGCAGTTGGAAAAGTGTCGTTTGATGATTGTGATTTATTTACATCATCATTTGGATGAAGGAATTTTTTATCGTCTTCAAGAGAGCCACCATTTATTACATGTCCTCGGTTTGCCAAAACTTCGTTCATATTCATGTTACTCTGTGTACCAGAGCCTGTTTGCCAAATCACCAAAGGAAAATTACCTTCCAGTTTTCCGGCAATAACCTCATCAGCAGCCATGCCAATAAGTTCGGCTTTTTTAGGGTCGAGTCCACCAATTTCAGCATTTGTTAAAGCTGCTGCTTTTTTCAAATACGCAAATGCTTCAATAATTTCCTTTGGCATCGAACCTTCTTCGCCAATTTTAAAATTCATTTTTGAACGCTGTGTTTGAGCAGCCCAATACTTATTGGCAGGTACTTTCACCTCACCCATAGTGTCGTGTTCAATTCTATATTCCATTATAATTTGAGTTTATTTATTGTTGTTAAAAAATATTTCTAATTCTTCGGCAGGGTCACCCCAAACAGCCTTGTGTTTATTTACCACTATGGGCCTTTTTAATAACTTTGGATTTTCCAATATTATTTTTATCCATTCACCATCAGTAAAATTCTTCCCTTTAAAATTTGATTTATAGATTGCTTCTTGCGTTCTGACCATCTCCAAAGGTTTTTTGTTGAGTTTCATAAAAACCAATTCTAAATCTTTTTTCGTTAGAGGATTTTTTAGGTATTCCACAACTTCAAAATCTTCGGTACGGTCTTTTACAAATTGTAGGCCTGCTCTTGATTTTTTACATCGTGGGTTGTGATAAATTGTATACATTTTTATGTGATTTTATTAATCATCAAAAATAACGAATGTTGTTGAATGATTTAGTGCTCTGCGAAATTTAGAATTGGTTCTAATTATATTGGCATAGAAAGTCACAGACTTTCATTTACTCGAAGGTTTAAGTTACAAACTTAAACCAGATAGTTGTAAACTTAAAC
>JAOZNY010000171.1:0-4877 GCA_029933565.1 Bacteroidales bacterium | reverse complement strand
TTGTAAACTTAAACCAGATTGTTCTATATTTAAACCAGATCATTGTAAAAACGTAAACCATATTGAGCATTAGAAAATAAAAACGACAAAAAGCGTAAATAATACGACAAAATACGTATCTTTGTCAAAAGATAAAAAGTCATGGGTAATAAATTTGAACTAAATGAAGCTACTGTTGCCTACAATATACTTGACGATAGTAATGCCTACTCCCTAATTCAGGCTATTAAGCAAGGAATAAGTTTTTCCCTTTTTGAGAAGTTGTCAAGGGTAAGCCAGTTTACAATTCGTGATTGGTCATCCATTCTCCATCTTTCAGAAAGATCGATGCAGAGGTATAAAAAAGAGGGTGGTACTTTTGGGTCGGTTTCTTCCGAGAAAATTATAGAAATAACAATGATGTATAAATTTGGCGTTGAAATTTTTGGTAGTAAAGAAAAATTAAATACCTGGCTGAATATTGAAAATGTAAGTTTAGGAGGAGCAAAGCCCAAAGATCTTCTCGACACATCATTTGGCATGGGTTTGATAAAAGATGAATTAACCAGAATTGAACAAGGAATACTGGCATGATTGTTTTTCGTTTGGCAAAAGAAAAATATAGTCACGATCTTTCGGGTAATGGGGCTTTTAAGACTGGAGGCCGTTGGAACAGCAAAGCCACAGCAATGGTTTATACCAGTGATTCGCGTGCTTTGTGTACTGCCGAGATAGCAGTTCATACTCCTTTGGGTTTGTTGCCAAGTGATTATGAAATTATTTCGATTGAGATTCCCGATTCTATAAAAATTAAAACCTTAGCAAAAAACAAACTTCCCTCTGACTGGAATTCAATTCCTCACCCAGAAAGCACACAGGAAATTGGTGATGAGTTTATTAAACAAAATAAAAGTGTTGTACTAAAAGTGCCTTCTGCAGTTGTTCAAGGTGATTTCAATTATTTATTGAACCCTAAGCATAGTGATTTCAGAAAAATTAAGATTAGGAAAGTGGAAACTTTTAGTTTTGATTATAGGTTGTTTTTGAAGTGATCTCTTAATTTATGTTTGAAAGTCAAAGACTTTCATTTATTTGAAAGGTTTAAGTTGCAAACTTAAACCAGGTTATTGTATACTTAAACCAGATTATGACATTTACATCAGATCGTGAGTGAAATCACTCTCCCCCAAACTCCATCAAATACGCCTTAACAAATGAATCAATATCTCCATCCATAATTCCTTGTACATCTGATGATTCGTGCGATGTACGAACATCTTTTACTAATTTGTAAGGATGCATTGTGTAAGATCGGATTTGTGAGCCCCACTCAATTTTCTTTTTGCTGCCTTCAATTTTATCTATTTCATCCTGTTGCTTGCGCATCTCAATTTCGTAAAGTTGCGATTTAAGCATTTTAAGTGCTTTTTCACGATTTTGGCCCTGAGAGCGTGTTTCCTGACACTCAACAATTAAGCCTGAAGGTTGGTGTTTTACTCGAACAGCAGTTTCTACTTTGTTTACATTCTGGCCTCCGGGGCCTCCCGATCGAAAGGTGTCCCACGAAATGTCGGCGGGGTTAATTTTTATTTCAATGGTATCGTCAACAACCGGATAAACATAAACCGATGCAAAAGAAGTATGGCGGCGGTTTGCCGAATCGAAAGGGGAAAGGCGCACTAAGCGATGAACACCATTTTCTCCTTTTAAATAGCCAAAAGCATACTCACCTTCAATTTCCAGCGAAACAGATTTTATTCCGGCAACATCACCTACCTGATAGTCTAGTTCCCTAAGTTTAAAATTTTGTCGTTCGGCATAGCGAATGTACATTCGCATGAGCATTTCAGCCCAATCCTGACTTTCGGTACCACCGGCTCCGGGGTTTATCTTTAAGATGGCACTTAATTTATCTTCTGGCTGACTAAGCATTTTAAAGAACTCCAGATCTTCAATCAATTTTTGTGTTAAATCAAATTGTTTGTCAAGTTCATCTTGAGTTGATTCACCCATTTCAAGAAACTCTACAAGAACCTCAAGATCGTCGAAAGCATTCTTTGCTTCTGCAAAATTATTGGTTGTTTTTTTCTTGTCTTTAATTTGTTTTAAAAGTGCTTCAGCTTTTTTGGGATCGTTCCAAAAATCTGGATCAGCAGTTTTTTCTTCCTCTTCTTCAATTTGCATCAACTTATGATCGATGTCAAAGATACCCCCTCAAGGCTTCAAGCCTCTTATAAAGTTCTTTTGTTCCGTCGGTAGTGAACATGTTTTTTTGTTTTAAATATTAAGGGGCAAATATAAGAGTTCTGAGTTTAGGGTTTTAAGTTTTGAGAATTTCAGTCACCAATAACCAATAACTAAATTTCTCCATTAATAACTTTCCAGACAAGGCTGGGATGAAAGCCTTTTTGCTGGGCATATTTAACAAGTTTTGCTTTTCGTTTGAAATCATCAGACTCATTTATTTTTTTTGAATTAAGAACAGACTTAAGTGTGTTTAAATATTCTTCTTCGTCAATCTCGTTAAGCCCCATTTGGATATAAATTTCAGGAATATGTTTTTGCGAAAGAGCGTAGAATATTTTTGTACGACCCCATTTATTATTTCTTAATTTGCCTACAGCAAATGTTACAGCAAACCGTTCTTCGTTAATATAATCCTCCTTCTCCAGTCTGTTAATTATACTTTCAATAGTTGTATCTGAGGCTTTCCATGTCTGAAGTTTATTTTTTACATCATAAATGCAACGCTCTTGATAATCACAGAAATTTCGGGCTTTTTCGAATAAAAAATCCTGCATGTGGAACAAAGTTTAATTCAGCCACTAAGATAAGCATTATTTTTCGAGAATAAATTATAAAATATGAATAATGGATTATTCAGTGAATACTAAGTCAATTTCAAAATAAAAAACCAATACAGCATTTGCCTGACCATTAACCTCCTGATCTCCATATGCAAGATTGGAAGGGATTATCAGTTTGATTTTTCCACCTTCACCAATATGAGAGAGGCCTTCCTGACAACCTGGAATTAATTGCCACAAGCGGGTTTCGAGTATTTGTACTCCATTTGTAAAATCACTGCCATCAAGAAGTTCTCCTTTATAAACACCTTCAATCCATGAGTTTAATTCGGGGTGATTGTCGTTGCCGGGAGCATGAATTATGTAATGAAGACCAGTTGATGTTTTAGTTGTGGTTAAATCATTATCTGTAATATATTGCTCAATTAATTGCTGATCAATCTCTTCTTGTGTTGGCCCACTTGGATCATCATCTTCTTTACAAGAAGCTATTCCCAATACAAATGTAATCACCAATACAAATATCCAACCCTTTTTAATCAGCATTTTTTCTTAATTTTAGTAAGGTGCAAAAGTAATTATTTGTAGTAATTTGTTTACTAAAAATAGTTAAACATCATGAATCTTGTTTTGAAATTGAATTAGTAGTAATTTTGCTAACTAATTAAAACATATTAAAATGAAAAATTTAGTCTTTCTGGTTTTGCTATTTTCTCTTTATTCCTGTAGTACAATTACTGTTACCTATGATTATGATAAAGAGGTTGATTTTACAACTTACAAAACCTTTAGTTTAATGAAATGGCGTGATGATAATAGTCAATTACTCAATGACTTTGACAAAAAACGTCTTGAAGATGCCTTAAAAGTAGAAATGGGTTCAAGAGGGTATACCTATACTGAAACGGGTGGTGAACTGGCTGTTTCAACATACCTTATTCTTGAAGATAAAACAGATTATACTGCCTATAATGACTACTATGGTGGTTTCGGATATGGTGGTTATGGTGGATATGGAGGTTATGGAAGACCATGGGGATACGGTTATGGAGGCACAACAGTTTCTCAGTATGATTATACGCAGGGGACTTTGATTTTTAATGTTTTCGATGCTAAGGAGAAAAAACTAGTTTGGCAGGGAGTTGCAATTGGTGAAGTTAAACAAAATCCACAAAATAGAGACAGAGGTATTCCAAAAGTAGTAGCAGAGGTGTTTTTGAGATACCCTATTGCTAAAATAATTGAAAAATAATAACACAAAAATATTTATGAAATATCTATTATTACCGGCATTATTACTGATGATGTATTCGTGCAGTACTGTAAAAGTAACTAGCAATTTTGATAAAGAAGTTGATTTTAAATCCTATGAAACATTTAGTTTGTTTCCATGGGATCCACACAACGAACAGATTGTTAATGAATATGATAAATTACTAATCGAGGGTGCCATAAAAGACGAGATGACAAAACGTGGGTTGAAATACATTGAGAAAAATGGAGATCTAATAATATCTACTTTTGTTGTCCTTGAGGAAAAAACAATGAGTCAGGCTTACACAAATCATTATGGTGGTTTTGCAGGATACGGAAGCGGTTGGGACTATAGGGGTTACGACTGGGCTTATGGTTATGGTTGGGGAGGTCCGGCTTACACTACAGTTCCGGTTTCGAGTCGCGAATATGTACAAGGCACTTTACTAATTGATGTTTTTCAACTGGAAGGCAAAAAATTAGTCTGGCAGGGAATTGGATCAGGTGAGGTAAATGAGGATTTCTCCAAAAGAGACAAAAATCTTCCTGCTGCAATTGGTCATATGTTTAGGAAGTTTCCTGCTACTGGTAAGAAACCGATTAAATAGGATTATTAATTCTTTTTGTACTTAGTTTAAAGACTACATTATTTCAGGTCTTTCCAATTAATTGCGATACCAGTTTTGGTACTCCAGTTCCTGCTTTTTCCTGTATAATTTCTAAGTTTGAAACACCACTTACTTCAAAGGCTTTTGGGTCGATGTAGTATTTTGGTATTTCGGGGTGCACGTAATTAATAAGGCTAGCGGCAGGATAAACCACCATCGAAGTTCCAAT
>JAOZNY010000170.1 GCA_029933565.1 Bacteroidales bacterium | reverse complement strand
GCCCTTGATTCTATATCCTCATCCAATGATTTAAAAACCTCAGTAAGTTCAGCAATCATTTCGGCGTTCATAGCATTGTGAACTTCAGGTCGGTTGAGGTTTACCCAAACTACATTTTGACTTTTGTTTATTGTTATTGTGTTCAAAATATTATTTCATTTAATTTTCTTATAAAACTAGATTAAGTAAAAATGAAAAATAATTAAATTTATTTATGACACACCCCTAACCCCTCTCAAGAGGGGAAGTAAGCGGAAATTATTTTTAAAATTTACATTCGGAAAACCCCATATTTTTGTTCTGGATATTTTTTGTTTAATGATGAAGCAATTCCCATTGCAAGCATTTTGCGAGTGTCGACAGGGTCGATAATTCCATCATCCCACAATCTGGAAGTGCTGTAATAAGCAGAGCCTTCCTTTTCGTATTTTGCAATGATTTTGCTTCTCAATTCTTCAATTTCACCCTTCGGAGGATCAATGCCTCGGGCACGATACTGATCTTCTTTTACAGTAGTAAGTACCGTTGCCGCCTGTTCGCCTCCCATAACCGAAATTTTTGCATTGGGCCACATCATCAGTAATCTTGGGTCGTAAGCACGGCCTGCCATACCGTAATTTCCGGCACCAAAAGAACCGCCAAAAACAACTGTAAACTTAGGTACATTAGTATTGGAAACAGCATGAACCATTTTAGCTCCATCCTTGGCAATTCCACCACGCTCAAAATCTTTTCCCACCATAAATCCGGTAATATTCTGCAAAAATACAAGTGGTATTTTCCGTGAAGTACAGAGTTCAATAAAATGGGTAACCTTAAGAGCCGACTCCGAAAACAGCACTCCAAAGTTTGCAATTATCCCCACAGGGAAGCCCATAATGTGGGCAAATCCTGTTACGACAGTTGTGGCATACTTTGCCTTAAACTCCTGAAAACGGCTACCATCAACCATGCGCATAATTATTTCGCGCGGATCAACCATTTTTTTCAGGTCGATAGGGGCAATGCCATAAAGCTCTTCGGGATTGTAAAGAGGTTCTTCGGGAACAAGTATTTCAAGTTTTTGTTTTTCCTTCTCTCCAAGATTTTCAAAAATATTGCGGCAAATTTGTATTGCGTGGGTGTCGTTTTCAGCAAAATGGTCGGCTACACCAGAAATGGAAGTGTGGACTTCGGCACCGCCAAGTTCCTCGGCTGTAACAATCTCTCCCGTTGCGGCCTTCACCAAAGGAGGACCTCCAAGGAAAATAGTTCCCTGTTCTTTTACAATGATTGTTTCGTCGCTCATGGCCGGAACGTAGGCGCCGCCGGCTGTACACGAACCCATTACTATTGCAATTTGCGCCAAGCCCTCAGCTGACATTTTTGCCTGGTTGTAAAAAAACCTCCCAAAATGGTCGCGGTCGGGAAAAACTGTGTCCTGTTCCGGAAGAAATGCCCCACCCGAGTCAACCATGTAAATACAGGGTAACTGATTTTGCATGGCTATTTCCTGTGCTCGCAAATGTTTTTTAATGGTAAAACGCATATAAGTACCGCCCTTTACCGTTGCATCGTTGGCAATAATTACGGTTTCGCGACCATGAATAACACCTATTCCGGTAACTATTCCTGCCGAAGGAAAATTGTTGTCGTATTGGTTGTAGGCGGCAAGTGATGAGAGTTCCAAAAATGGTGTGTTTGGATCAATAAGCAAATTAATCCGGTCACGGGCAAGTAGTTTACCTCTTTCCACATGCTTTGCCACTGCCCTTTCAGAACCACCTTTGGTGTTTTCTGCCAGCCGGCTTTTGTATTCATCAAGTAGTTTTACAAACTCCTTTTTGTTGTTTTTAAACTCAGGTGAACGAGTATCTATTTTTGATTTTAGTGTGAACAAACCTTAAAATATTAGTTAGATAAAGTACTATTATTTCTTCTCCTTTGTGAAGCATGCAAGTTTAGTGAATTTTGGGCAATAATTTAAGATTGATGAGTTCAAATTTTGTACCTAAAGCATTATTATTTTCATTTCTAAATTATAATAAAAACATGAACATCTTTTTCCTACCTTAGCCTACCATTTTACACAAACGTTTTAAATAGAAAAATCAATAAAAATATATAAAATGAATTATCCAAAAAAAGTAACAATTGGAGACATTACTGTGAGGGACGGTTTCCAGCACGAAGAGATTTTTGTCCCTACACCTGCAAAGATTTGGGTTGCCGAACAGATGATTTTATCGGGAATCAAACACATTGAACTTACCAATTTTGGTAATCCAAAGGGAATGCCTCAGTTTAGCGATGCCGATGATTTGATGAAAGGTGTTAGGAACAGCAAAAAGTTAAAAGGTAAACTTGATGATGTAAGCCTTACTGCCGTCACCATCCGTGAGCGTGGCATTGAGCGTGCGATACAAGCAAAACTTGATGGCTATGGCCCCGACAGAATTTTGCTGATGGTTTCAACCAGCGAATCGCACCAGGAAAAGAATTCAGGATTAAGTTTGGCAGAATATTGGAAAATGGCCGAGGAGTGGATTCCAAAAGCCCACGATGCAGGCATTAAAGTTAATGGAACTGTTTCAACAATTTGGGGCTGTCCTATTGAAGGGCCTACAAAACTGGAAAGTGCTGTTGACTTTACAAAACGCTGGTTTGATATTGGTGCCAACGATGTTGAGCATGCCGACCACGATGGCTCTGCCTCACCCGACAGGATTTACCGTTATTTTTCGATGCTTCAAGAGGCAGTTGGAAAAACCCATAAACAAATAGTTCATTTGCACACAACTCGTGGATGGGGACTTGCCAATGTTTTGGCTGCTCTGCAAGCGGGAATGACAAACTACGAAGCCACACTTGGAGGAACCGGCGGACAACCGGCAAACTTTGTTAGTGGTGTACCGGTTTCAGGAACAGGCGCATATTATTATAAAGATGCAAAAGAGGTAGGACTTGTTACACTTGAAGACATGGTTGTAATGATGGACGAAATGGAAATAGAAACCAATTTGGATATCGATAGGATTTTGGATGCAGGGAGAATGGTCGAAAGAATTCTTGGTCATCGCTTACGCTCTGAAACTATAAATATGGGTAGAATTCCAAAGAATTTGAGTGGGAGGAAGTAGTGAATGATTTTTTGTGAATGTGATTGGTGAGTAGGAAAAATAAGTGCTTATCAGTTTATAACTTTATTGCCATAAGTTGATAGACTGTCAACTACTCGTAAACTGTCAATCCTATCTTCGATTAGTTTTAGGGAGTCGGCAATTTTTTCTTCAGCAATTTTCTTTTCTAATTGTCCTTGTGTCTGGTTTAGGTTTTCAAGAACTTTTTCAATTATTTTTTGCATTAACTCGGGTTGCAAATTATAGTAGTTTAGGTTTTCCCTTAAATCTTTTGCTGTAATATTATGCTCAAGAAACACTTGATTATAGTAATCTTCTTTGAAATTGTTGTTTCCTTTTCTTTTAATACGATTATAACTTAACGTCCCCTCAACCAGTTGAACATCTGTCATTACAGCGATCATTTTTGTTTCTGAAAATAGGTTATCGGGTATAACAACTGTAGGTTTGTTTTCGATATAACATGATGAAAACATAAACAACAACAGAGGAATCGCCAACCGTATGATATTTCTAATTTCCAACTTCCGAAATAAATTTAATTCTTACCAGCCTTACCTCTTCTTCCGAAAACTCTGCCTCACCAAGTTCATCAAGTGCATCTTTAACAGAGTCGGTTTCAGCCTCGGAGAAATAATCATAAATTTCTTCCTGATGATATTCATCTACATGCTCTTCAATGTAATAGTCAATGTCAACTTTGGTTCCAGAGGAAATAATTCTCTCAATTTCTGAAAGAAGCCCACTTAAATCTAAATCCTTGGCATGTGCCACATCAGGCAGCGGCAATTTACGGTCGATACTTTTAATAATATAAACTTTAAGACCTGATTTGTTGATTACCGATTTTATTACCATATCATTTGGTCTGGTAATATCGTTGTCTTCTACATAATCCTTGATTAACTCAAGGAAAGGCTCTCCATATTTTTTGGCTTTCCCGGCACCTACTCCAATTATCTGTTGAAGTTCATCCATGGTAATAGGATACTGAATTGCCATGTCTTCCAATGATGGATCCTGGAAAATTACAAATGGAGGTAGTTTTTCCTCTTTTGATAAATCTTTTCTTAAGTCTTTAAGCATTAAAAATAATGAATTGTCGCTACCACTATTCTTTTGGCTACCACTACCTCGTGTAATAATAGAGTCATCATCATCATCTTCGTAATCATGGTCTTTAGCAAGCATAATGCTAAATGGTTCTTCAACATATTCCAAACCTAGTTTGGTAACTTTCAGAATACCATAATTCTCTATTTCCTTTTCAAGGAATCTTTTTATTAGTGCCTGCCTGATTATTGTCATCCAATGTTTTGGATTGTCATTTGAATCAAAACCGCAAGCAAATAAATCATGCTTATCAAGTTTTATCGATTTTATGTCACCACTTTTATTTCCGGCTATAAAATCAGAAATCAATTTGGCTTTAAACTGTTGTTTTAAGTCTTCAACAACTTCAACAACCAATTTTATATCTTCTTGACCTTCAAATTTTTCTCTGGGTTTAAGGCAGTTATCACATGCTCCGCAATTATCTTTTGTATATGCTTCTCCAAAATAATGTAAAAGCGAACGGTGGCGGCAAACCGATGATTCTGCATAAGCAACAGTTTCAAACAGAAGTTCTTTTGCAATTTCCTGTTCAGCAATAGGCTTGTCCTTCATGAACTTTTCCAGTTTCTGAATATCATCGTAACTGTAAAAAGTAAGGCAATTCCCTTCACCACCATCACGGCCTCCACGACCAGTTTCCTGATAATATCCTTCTATACTTTTAGGTATGTCGTGGTGGATTACAAAACGAATGTCGGGTTTATCTATGCCCATTCCAAAAGCTATGGTAGCACATATTACTTCAACATCCTCCATCAGAAATCTATCTTGATTGTTTCTTCTGGTTGCAGCATCGAGTCCGGCATGGTAAGGCAGGGCTCTAATGCCATTTACAACTAACGATTCGGCAATCTCCTCAACTTTTTTTCTGCTAAGGCAATAAATTATTCCCGATTTATTTGGTTGTGTTTTTATGTATTTGATAATGTCTTTAACAACATTTTTTGTTTTTGGTCTAACCTCATAATACAGGTTATCTCTGTCGAAGGAGGCTTTATACACTTCGGCATCAGAAATCTCAAGATTTTTAAGTATGTCTTCCTGAACCTTTAAAGTTGCAGTTGCTGTAAGTGCAATAATTGGTACTTTATGTCCGATGGCTTCAATAATGGGGTGTAATTTTCGGTACTCCGGTCTAAAATCGTGTCCCCATTCCGATATACAGTGTGCTTCATCAATAGCATAAAATGAAATTTCAATGTTTCGGAGGAATATGATATTTTCTTCTTTTGTCAAGGACTCGGGCGCCATATAAAGTAGTTTGGTCTTGCCTGCAAGCAAGTCGGCCCTAACTTCATTCATTTCAGTTTTCGACAATGAAGAATTCATTACGTGTGCAATGCTATTGTCACTACCAAAATTTCTAATCATGTCAACCTGATTTTTCATCAGGGCAATTAATGGTGATACCACAATGGCAGTGCCTGGCTTATAAATGGCTGGCAACTGATAGCACATTGATTTTCCTCCCCCGGTGGGCATTACTACAAAAGTGCTGTTTCCTTTAAGCAAATTCCTAATAATTGCCTCTTGATCTCCTTTGAATTTACTAAAGCCAAAAAATGACTTTAAAATTGGTTTCAATTCAATTTCGTTTTTGTTGATAGGCATTAGTCAGATAAATTTATCTTTGTAATTTATTAGTTTCTTACAAATTTAATTAATTATTTAGTTCTGTATTTTGTTTAATTCGACTAACACAAATATAATAATAATATTTTTGAGAAACACAAGTTTATTTAAAAACTTTTAATGTGAACGAAAAAATTAGAAATTCAGCCCTATTGGCTATCGAAAATGAGCTTGTTTCAATAAGAATGATTAAGAATTCGGTGAATGATGATTTTGTTGAAATCGTGAAAACTATTTTTAATTCTGAAGGGCGTGTTATTTTTACCGGGATTGGTAAAAGTGCAATTATTGCAAATAAGATTGTGGCTACTCTAAATTCAACTGGAACGCCATCAGTATTTATGCATGCTGCTGATGCAATTCATGGCGATATTGGGATTATACAAAAAGAAGATATTGTAATTGCTATTTCTAAAAGTGGCGATACTCCCGAGATAAAAGTCTTGGTTCCATTAATAAAGGCGCGTGGAAATATGCTTGTGGCAATGGTTGGAAATATTGAATCATATTTGGCGAAATCTTCCGATTTTATTTTGGACACAACCGTAGAGCGTGAGGCATGCCCCAATAATTTGGCACCTACTTCGAGTACGACTGCTCAGTTAGTTCTTGGCGATGCCCTGGCTATCAGTCTTTTGGAGTTACGTGATTTTACTGCTGCTGATTTTGC
>JAOZNY010000022.1:16044-21907 GCA_029933565.1 Bacteroidales bacterium | reverse complement strand
ATTAGTTCGCTTGGGTCAGAAGGCTGAAAATAAAAGTCGCCAGTATTAATAATTCGGTTATTTGAGAAAAACGAGAATCCGAGTTTTGAAGTTTCTGGGTTGAAAAGAATAAGAGGTAAAGAATCAGATGTTTGGAAGTCCTTAAGTTCAACAGTTTTTATGTAGCCTCCCTTATTCGAAATCTCTATCTTAAAGACTTCATTTTCTATAATTGTTGATTGTTCTTCTCCAACAGCAGAATTTGCAAATAAATCAAATCTTTTTTTCAACTCAGAATAATCACCAGATATTTCTTTGCTGATGTTATCAGTATTTATGTTTCCATCATCGCTGCCTTGTTTAAAAGAAGTTTCGTTCTCTTGTCTTGATGCCTCTTCGGCAAGTTGGGCTTCAATCTGTTGTTGCTGCCTTACTTCCTGAATTGAATCAGTAATATGCTGTTTCTGTACTAACTCTTCTGCTGTAGGCTGCATCCATACTGTATAGCCAATCATTATGGCTGCAATTAGTATAAATCCTAATATTGAATTTTTGTTCATTTTGGTCAAATTATTAAGGGAGCAAAGATAATTAGAATAATCATAAAAATAACAGTTGAAAAAAAAACAAGAGATTACTTGACATTTGCTTAAATATGTTATATTATTGCAATATCATATTGATATCATAAAAAATATTACAATGAACAAAGAAAAAGAATTCTCAGCCATATCGGGCTACATTGCAGTCACGATAATTTTGTTAATGATTATTATCCCTATATTGGGAATAATATTTTTAAAGATGCTTCTACTAATTCCAATTTTAGTTTTAGGACTTTTTGGAATAATTGGGTTTGTAATAGTCAACCCTAACGAATCGAGTGTTTTAACACTGTTTGGTGACTATAAAGGCAGTATCCGCAAAAATGGTTTTTGGTGGGTTAATCCATTTTTTGTTAAGAAAACAATTTCGTTAAGGGCAAGGAATCTTGATAGCGATCCCATAAAAGTTAACGACAAACTTGGTAATCCTGTAATGATTGGCGTTGTGCTGGTTTGGAAGGTGAGAGAAACCTATAAAGCAGCATTTGAAGTTGACGATTACGTTCACTTTGTGGATGTGCAAAGCGAGGCAGCTATTCGTAAATTGGCCGGTCACTACCCTTATGATAACTTTGAAGACGAAAAGGCAGAAATTACATTAAGGAGTGGGGGAGATGAAGTTAATGATGTTCTGGAAAATGAAATTTCTGAGCGTTTACAAATTGCAGGTGTCGAGGTAATTGAAGCAAGAATAAACTATATTGCTTATGCTCAGGAAATTGCAGGGGCAATGCTAAAACGTCAGCAGGCCACGGCTATTGTTGCAGCCAGGGCAAAGATAGTGGAAGGAGCAGTGGGGATGGTTGAAATGGCCTTGGCAATGCTTTCTGAAAAAAATATAATAGAACTTGATGATGAGAGGAAAGCTACAATGGTGAGTAACCTAATGGTTGTGCTTACCTCCGATAAGGATGTTAGCCCCATTGTAAATACTGGTACTATTTATTAGTGTAAATACAGCATAATGCAAAAAGTATTTTTTAGAGAAGAACAAAAGTTTGGGTCAATCTCGTTGTATATCTCAATGGGATTGATTTATTTGAGCGTTTTAGGCTTATTATTGTATGCATTAATAATGCAGTTTTTGCTAGATAAACAATGGAAAGAAAAGCCAATTTCAGATGATGGGCTAATAATACTTGCGGTTTTAATCCCTTTAATACTAATAGTTTCTGCTTTGCTTCTTTTTGGATCAAAACTTATAACTGAGGTCGATCGTCACGGTATAAGTTATAGTTTTCAACCTTTTATAAGAAAACCTAAAGTAATAACAAAAGAATCAATTCATTCATTTGAAATTAGGAAATATAAGCCCATAAAAGAATATGGTGGCTGGGGTGTAGGTAAAACACAGGGGCATGGTCATAGGAAAGGAAAGAGTGGAATTGCATACAATGTAAAAGGGAATATAGGTTTGCAATTGAAACTAACTGATGGTAAACTAATTTTAGTTGGTACCCAGCGAGCAGAAGCGTTGAAAAGGGCAATGATTAAATTGATGAACTGATTTTATTTTGTTAGTATGGCAAAGAAAAAAGCATTTGTACTTAGGGTTAATCCCGAAATGATGGAAGTATTGGAGAAATGGGCTCAGGATGAATTTAGGAGCATAAACGGACAAATTGAATTTCTTCTGAACAATGCACTAGTAAAGGCTGGAAGAAAAAAGAAATCAAATAACTCAACAAAATAGAGAGGACAAAATAATTTTTCTATTTTTTTAAAGTATTATGCAATTCCAATACCTGAGGAATCAAAAATGAGTTTAGATTATTTGTAATAATGAAATCTGAAAGTTTAACTTTTTCAGATTCTTGCATTTGATTGTTTATTCTTTGTATTATTTTTTCAACTGAAATATTATCACGACCCATTACTCTTTCAATTCTTAATTTAAGTGGAGATGTTACGCAAATAGTTTTATCGAAATATTTTTGCTGACCGTACTCAAAAATTATTGCCGATTCGTGGATAGAGTAGGGGGAATCCAAGTTTGTTTCCAGCCAGGAGTGGTATTCTTCAAACACCATTGGGTGCAAAATATCAGTTAACTGTTTTAGTTTGTTTTTGTTACTGAACACTATTTCGGCCATAGATTTGAAATCTACCTGACCTGATTTATCGAAAATTGAATTACTGAAATAAAAACGTAGTTTTTCTTTTACTTCTTCTAAAGCATAGAGTGTTTTGGCTTCACTATCGGCATAAAATACAGGTATTCCCAACGATTCAAATATTTTTGAGACTGTAGTTTTTCCACTACCTATATTTCCTGTTAAGCCAATTTTAATCATCACTATTTAATGATTAAGAATTCAATTTCTGATGGTTGTATTCTTATTCCACTCACAAATTCAGGTTTATCAACTACCTCTAACTGAAGTTTGCTTGCAGTTTTAATTTCAATATTATTTAAGTTAGGTTTTACCTTAAACATCGATTGTCGTACGTTGGAAAAGTCTTTTTGGGCAACAGTAAAGAATACTTTAACGGTGTTTGGAAATGCCTTTACTTTGTTTTTAATGCTGCTTAAATCTATTGTTGTTTCTACATTCGACTCAGTGAATTTTTCAACGTTTGCCATTATATTAACTTGTTGTATCGAAAGTTGCAATTGTTCAGTATTTGGATTAGCAAGCTTAACTGTTTCGTTGATGTCGGATGAAATACCACTCACAACTTTGTTTTCTGTATAAACATTTTCAATGGTATCGATTATGCTTTTCGGACCAAAAATGCTGATTGTTTTTGGTGATATTGTTATTTCGCTATAAAGATTATACTGTTTTGCAAAATTGAACTTTATTCGGTCTACAACTTTAACTTCTTTTTCAAACAAATCTTCAAGTTTAAACTCGAGCCTCTTTACTGAAATATCAATCTGATTAGATGATATTCCAATTAATTTCCCAATCTCATCTTTTATCTCAGAAGTGTTAATGTAAAAAATATTCCCTTTAGAATTTACAATTTCATATTTATCAAGGTTAATATTTAAGATTGATACATCCTCTGTGAGTTCTAACTTTAGCATTTGAAAGCCTTTGGCCTTTATTGAAATATTTACATTAGTATCAATAATACCAGTAAGCATTTTTTCTATTGGAGCATTATTATAGGTAACTTTAAATTGATACGACTCACTGTAGTCGCCTGAAAGTTTAATTAATAGCCAAAAGAATGCAGCAATTAAAATGCAAACAATAAAAACAAAATGGTTATTCTTCCTTCTTTTTTCAGAAGGTTCAATTCCACTTGTTAATTTCCCTAATGAGTTAAGATTTGCCAAAATGCATAAAAAATAAAATTCCGAAGCATAAAATTAAACAATACTTCGGAATTCATTAGTTTTTTCTTTAAAAGAGTATCAGAAAATATTCCAATACCTAAATTATTTTGTTTGACCAACCTGACTGGTGTCCATTACCAACGCACTTTTCTCAATGGTTAGTTTAACTTGATTTCCTACTTCCAAAATAACAGTAGTTTCTTTTATTTCGCTCACTTTACCGTGAACACCACCAATTGTAACAACTTTATCACCTTTCTTTAGTTCCGCCCTAAACTTTTTTTGGTCTTTGTTCTTTTTGGTTTGTGGCCTGATAAAAAAGAAATAGAAAACAATAAGAATTAAAAATAAGGGAAGCATCGACATCCAACTGTTCTCGCCTTCACCACCAATTTGTAATAGTACTAATAAAAATTCCATTTTATAAATTATTTATGATTAATTATTTTCTGGTTGAACAACCTGGGTTTTTACCCTTAAGGTTGTTTTATTTGGTTCAGTATTTGCCATTATTGTAATAGTTTTATTCTGATATCCTTTTTTGTGTTTGCTGTCAAAAGTAGCCTCAATGTAACCAACTTCACCTGATTTTACAGGTTTTTTTGGATATTTACTAACTGTACACCCACAACTGGTACTTACTTTTGAAATTAAAAGGTTTGATCCTCCAGTATTTGTAAATTTAAAACTGTAAGTTACTTTCTCTCCCTGAATAATTTTTCCGAAATCATGTTCTGTTTCTTCAAAACTAAACCTTGCAGTAGAACCCATCTTGTTAACTACACTAGCACTTTTTGAGTTGTTTACTACATCTGTAGATATATTCTTGTCAGAATTATCGCATGAATTCAATCCTAAACCTATTGCTATCGAAAAAAGTAAAATTAAATATTTCATATTGTTTTAATTTATTTTAATAAGACAATCCCCCTCTAATTATTGAAACAGAGCCTTTATAAACTTCTTCGCCACGAGGCCCCGATGCTTTAAGCACGTAGTAATAAACTCCTTCAGAAAGATTACCTCCATCCCAGTCGTTCTGATAATCATCATCTTTAAAGATTATCCTGCCTTGTCGGTTAAAAACCACCAATTGAGTGTTTTCGTAATAGTGATTTGCAGTAAAATTCCCATTAGCATCCAATGTTTTAAAAGCAGTTCCCTCGTCACCACCTCCACCTGAGGTTGATGATGGCTCGGTAATAGTAAATACATCGTTTATTCCATCACCATTAGGTGTAAAAACATTGGGAATAAACAGTTTCATTGGAATTATTTTAACAGGAATGCTAAAAGTTGTATCACAACCCTGGGTGTTTACAGCTGTAAATACAACTAAAAAATCTTTTCCTCCATCTTCAACTTCTTTATCATTTAGCGTAAACCTATGGACAGGGTTTGCTATAAATGATGTAATTGTATCATTATCATCGTTAAAATTCCATGAAAAAGTCCATAATGGAATTGTGTCTGTATTGTTTATGAAGGAGAATTCTACATCTGGTTTTTGAACAAAGGCAGTGTCGGGATCAGCAAACAACTCAATTTCGGGATTGTCGAAGGCTTCTGTCCAGATGGTGTCTTTTTCAAAGCAACCGTGATTATCAATAACGGTAATGCTGTAATTTTGGTGAGCCTTAAGTCCTAGTGCAACTGTAGAATCACCGGGAGCTACCTGAATTGGTTTAACATCCCAAAAGTAATGGTACTCATCGGGTTCAAATTCACCTGTGGCTTCAGCTTTTATCATTGCGGTATTGCCATTGTCGGGGTCGCCATTGGTGCAAGTTAATTGTAATTGTTCAAGTTCAATATAAATTTCAGGGCGTGTAGTAACTAAATATGGATCACTTATACAACTATCTAATTCAATTTCGTCTTTAACTTTTACAGTAAAAAGAGTTTGGTCAGTAATTTTTACCAGGATGGTTGCCGTTGAGCCTCCTATTATTACCCCGTCTTGCTTCCACTCATAACTACAATCAGTACA